>JAENWE010000182.1 GCA_016650185.1 Vicinamibacteria bacterium
CTCGGAGTGCGCCTCGTGTCCTTCGCCAGCGTCCTCAAGCATGCGGACTTTCCCTTGGCGCCGCTGCTCACACGGCTGCTCGAGACGGCCGAGTGGGGGCTCGGAACCGCGGTCGAGATCGAGTTCGCGGTCAACCTGGCCCGGGCTGCGAGCGACGCCGAGTTCGGCTTCCTGCAGTTGCGCCCGCTGGCCCTATCGAGCGAGGGAGAGCGACTCGAGATCGGCGAGGTGGAGCCCGAACGAGTGTTGTGCCGCAGCGCGGCCGTCCTCGGCAATGGCCGGATCGAGGACATCCGGGAACTCGTCGTGGTGGACGCCCACGGCTTCGAGCGGAAGCGCAGCCGCGAGACCGCGAGCGAGCTCGGCCGATTGAACGCCCAGATGCTTTCCGAAGGCATTCCCTACCTTCTCATCGGCGTCGGGCGTTGGGGCTCCGCCGACCCGTGGCTCGGGATTCCGGTCACCTGGGACCAGATCTCGGGCGCGCGCGTGATCGTGGAGGCGGGTTTCCACGATGTCCGCGTCACCCCGTCGCAGGGCACCCACTTCTTCCAGAACCTGACCTCCTTCAACGTGGGCTACTTCACGGTCAACCCCGATGCGGGCGAGGGTACGCTCGACTGGGAATGGCTGCGGGCGCAACCTGCCACGAGCGAGACCCCGTTCGCGCGCCGCGTCCGTCTCGATCGCCCGTTGCTCGTGCTCATGAACGGGCACAAGGGCGAAGGCGTGATCCTGAAGCCCTGACCGCCGGAATCCCGGGAAACCACCCGGGCGACCGCGGCCGCGTTCAAGGCGCATGGCTGCGAGTCGACCGACTCGCAGTGCAACTTCATCTTCGTGAACGTGAAGCAGCCGGTTCGGGGCTTCCGCGACGCGTGCCGCCTTGAAGGGGAGCTGGTCGCGCGCGATTTCCCGCCCTACGAGAAGAGCCACTGCCGGATCTCGATCGGCACCATCGATGAAATGAAGACGGCGGTAGCGGTGTTCGCGAAGGCCCTCGCCGCGGCCCCAGCCAAGGGCTGCTAGTGGGTCAGGAATCCTCGCAGTCCAGTTGCTCCCGAACCGACCTGCTCAAACGGCAGTGTGGCGCCGGCGATGTGAATGAGTCCAGCCCGCGAGCCCGGCTGCGGGCGTCAGGTCATGCCAAGGCCAGATCTGTCCGCGAGAAGTCATTTCCGGTGGCGAGCAGGGGTCGCGACGAGAGTTTCGCGACCGCGTAGGTCAGACAGTCTCCGAAGTTGAGCGCGGCTCGATGACGGCCTTTTCCGAAGCGGCCGTACGCGTCGGCGGCGGCCCGCCAGTGTGCGTCCGAGAAGTCGACCACGGAGATCTCGGACTCGGAGAGAAAGGCGGCGAGCGCGCGACGTCCGCCTGGTCCGATCTTCGAAAGGAGCACGATCGCGGTTTCCGCAAGAGTGGGCGCTCCGACCGCGACGTGGTCCGCCGATGCGAGCTTCGAGAGGAGAATGTCATGCCCGGGCTCCTTCAGCAGGATAGCCACGATCGCCGAGGCGTCGAGGATCACTTAGACCCCGGCCTTTCCGTAGCCGAGGATCCGCTCCTTCTCCCTCCTGCTTGTCCTGGACAGATGGAGACGATCAATCTCCGGCCAGATCTCCTCGCTAAGAAGTCTCCGAACACGAGCCCAGCGCTCGTCACGCGCCGCCGGCACGACCAGCCGCAGCCGCCTCTCGTGAAGGGCCTTCCGAATCGCTTCGGTTTTGGTTTCTCCCATCCGAAGGGCGATCTCCGCCGCCATCTTCTCGGTTTCCGGGTCCTTGATGCTGAGTGGCATGTTTCTACCTTTCTGGTAGAACTCTACATCCGCCACCCTGGAGACGGCGAACGGCCCGCTGACCCAACCCGGGGGCCCGATCCGGAGCTTTTCGCGGAGCTGATTCGGCGCGGCTGGAGGGATGCCGACCTCACCAAGCTCGCCGGGGCAACATCATCCGCGCGCTTGGGGGAGCGGAGTAAGCGGCAGACAGAATTCAAAAGGGCGCCCCGCATCCGCCGCGTCCATAGAGGCGCTCGACGGCAAGCCCTGACCGGCGGGCTCAGACCGCCCGGCTCAGACCGCCCGGAGCGCGGTCATTCCGCGCGCGTTGCTCCCGTGATCCCGAGCCTCAGGGGCCCTGCTCGGCGAAGATCTTCACCAGCCGGTAGAGATACTCGCGCGCGTCGAGGAGGGACTTCACGCGCAACCGCTCGTTCAGGCCGTGAATACCGCCGAGGTCGGCATCGATGAAGATGCCGGATATGCCATAGGTCGGAATACCCGATGGGGTCAGGAAGGCGCCGTCCGTACCGCCCGCCTGCAACATCGGGACGAAGGGCACGCCCGGAAACACCTGCTCGGAAACCTGCCGGGCCGGCCCCATGATGGTCGGGGTCAGGGGCGGCGGGTCTGAGGCCTCGGAGCGGGTCTCGAGTGTCGTCACCTTCACCATCGGGTCCGCCGCCGCTGCCTCCAGGCTTTGGCGGACCGACTCCACCGAAGTGCCCGGGAAGATGCGGCAATTGACGTTGGCCACCGCGCGCTGGGGCAGGGCGTTGGTGGCGTGGCCCGCGTTCAGCATGGTGGCGATGCAGGTGGTGTGGAGAATGGCGTTCATCGACGGGTCTGAGGCAGCGATCTGCCGGGCGAGCGCCGTATTCGACGGGGTGTTGGAGAACGTGCTGAGCGCGTGGCCCGCCTCTCCGCCGATGATGGGGCCCATGGCCTTGAAGAAGCCAACAGTCGTGTCGTTGGTGACAATCGGGAACTCGTAGTTGCCGACTCTTACGAGCGCCGCCGCGAGACGGTTGATCGCATTCTCCTTAACCGGCCGCGAGGAGTGGCCGCCGGGGTTCGTGACCTCGAGCGCATAGTTCTGGGGTAGCTTCTCACCCGCCTGAATGGTGTGAACCTGCTGACGTCCGGCCTCATCGAGGCGGCCACCTCCACCCTCGTTGAGCGCGAACTCGGCGTCGATCAGCGCGCGATGGTTCTTCGCCAGATCCTCGGCGCCGTTGTAGGCGCCCGACGTTTCCTCGCCGCAAGTGAGTGCCAGCTTCAACGTGCGCCTGGGCTTGTAGCCTTCGGCCTTGAAGCGGACCAACATGTCCACCCAGATCGCGGCCTGGGCCTTGTCGTCCAGGGCCCCGCGGGCGTAGAAGTAGCCGCCTTCCTCGATCAGGGTGAACGGGTCACGAGTCCAGTCCTCCCGCTTGGCTTCCACCACGTCGACGTGAGCCAGCAGCAGTATCGCCTTCGCCGCCGGATCGGCGCCCTTGAACACGGCCACGAGGCCGCCCTCCTTTGGCTTGTCCTTCGGGACGATGGTGTGGAGGTCGGTCTCCTCTATGCCGGCGGCCTTGAGACGCGCGCCCATGCGCTGGGCGGCGAGAGTACAGCTCCCGGCCGACAGTGTCGTGTTGGTTTCGATCAGTTCCCTGTAAGTCGCCCGAAACGCCGCCTCGCCCGGTTGCTGGGCGAAGGATGCGGTCGCACCGGAGAGGGCGGCAATGCCGAGCAGGCCGGTCAGAAATGTTGGAAGGGGTCGCGTCATGTGGCGATTGTAGAACGAGCCCCTTTCGCGTCTAGGTCCGTGACTGTTGGAAAAAACCCGACCACCGTCATCGCGAAGGCCGCATCGTTCTGCGTGGCCTGAAGCGATCTCGCCGTCCTGCCGAGACTGCTTCGTCCCATGCATTCCGTCGGGGTCCTGGCAATGAGTTCAGCGCAGAGCGCCAGAACCGGAACGATCAACAGATCCGAGGCCTCGATGGCCGGTGCGAACTAGGTCAAACCGCTGCCCTTGTATCGCTGCTTGTAGAACGCCAGAACCTCGTCTGTGCGGTCGAATGAACCAAGGACGACGTTTGAACAGGGGCGACCTGACGGACCTGGACCTCCTGGTTCGGTGTGGCAGGAGTTCGAAACAATAACAGCAGCCAATATGAGGGCTCGCCTTGTGATCTGGAGCGTCCCATCCGCTTCAGGCAAGGACAAGGACATCGACAGGGTCGCTATGGATTTTGTCAGGCCAACAATCCGCCCTTCCAGGGCGCCCCACTTGCCGCCATTGCTGAGGTACGGGTCCAGGCTCGCTCGCAACACCTCAAGCCACTCTTCCACGTCCTTCGGGTTGGCGGTCCAGCGGCCAGCCGGCAGCGCCTCGTTGAAAGCGACTCTAATCTGCCCCAGGGCAACGTCGGTGTCTTTGGAAATGGATTTGCTCATGGATCTTTCTCCGATTGAATGGTGTGCCGTAGATAACGTTCGAGACATCGAATCCGAACAAAGTCATGCGTGGCGCGCCAGTTCCGCACGCACCTCGGAGGCCAGCCTCCAGCGGCGGCTGGCATCAACCGAGAGCCCAACCGACACGACGTCAGCGAGCCCCGCCGGACAATCGGGTCGAACCGCGCCCGGTCCGGGCAACAGCTCGATAATCTTGCCCCACTTGGCGCGGGGAGCACCGGCAAGCGGGTGGGAGCCCGCAAGACACTCGTAAAGCACCATCGCGAGGGACCACAGGTCGCCCTCCGGGCCCACCGGCTTGCCGAGCCATGACTCGGGCGGCGCGTAGCGCGGCGTGCCCGCGAACGAGGGGCGGGAGACCAACGCATCCGCTCCCTTTGCGTCCGCGCCCGGAAGGCGAAGTGCAACTTCGGCGAGACCGAGATCCAGCAACTTGGGCTCGCCCCGATCAGAGAAGCCGATGTTCGAAGGCTTCACATCCCGATGCACGAACGCCGCGGCGTGCAGCGCTTCAAGAGCGGATGACATGGCCACGCCCAGTGCGACGATCTCTCCGATGTCGAGGCGACGCGACGCAATCCGGGCGGAGAGCATTCCGCCGCCCATAAACTCGGAAACGAGGACCGGCGCGGCATTCCAGCGTTCGATCCCATACAGCACCGCGAGATTCGGGTGGCTGACGCCGGCCATGGCTCGCGCCTCCTGGCGAAGTCGAATGGAGGCCCCCGAGGAGACAACAGGCAGTGTCTTCAAGGCGACTCGCCGGCCGAGGTCGCTGTCCAAGGCACTGTACACCGTGCCCATACCCCCTTGGCCCACTCGGCGCTCGATCTCATACCGGCTTGCCAGCAACCGCGGAAGCCGGGCCTCCCGCAACGCCCCGCCGCACCCGCAACTTGACGAAGGCGCGAGGACGAGACCACAGTCGACACATTCGAGGGCGAGCGGCGGGGCGGCGAGCGGCTCGGCGGCAAGGCGCTCCACCACCGCCGCCGTGCTGGCGGCCACCGCGCGAAGGAACTGGAACTCCTCCTTTTCGTAGCCGCGCGCAGCCCGCCTCGGCCCGAGGACCACCAGGCCGATCTGCTTCTCGCCGGCTACTAGAGCCAACAGCAGCCCCGCGTTGGCGTCGATGATCCAGCGCCGATCGCTCTCGGGCAGCCACCAGAACGCTGCATCATCGTAGGCCGCATCGACGATCAGAGGCTCATCGGAATCGAAGGCCAGCAGGGCGGGCCCGGCATCCGCCTGAAGATGGGGAGGGCCGCAGCGGGTGGGCACCAGAATGCGGGCATCCTCGCTCATTCTGAACACGTCCACCGATTCCACTCCCAGGGGTCGAGCCACATGTTCCTGGATTGCCTCCAGCGTGGCCTTGAGGCTCGCAACTCCGGTCATGCCCCGCGTCAGCCCGACGAGGTGGCCCTGCCAGTCTTCAGGTTCCCGGTTGAAGAGGCGATCCATTCGATGGATCAAGCGGCGCCGAAAGAGGGCCAGAGGTGCGACCGCAGCCGCGAGGGCCACGAGCGCCACGAAGATGCTTCCGCCAAGCGCCTCCCCGACCGGTCGATCCCGCCGGATGATGAGCACGACCACCGCGGCCAGCAACGGCAACCCCAGCGCTACGCCCAGCGTGGTTCGGGCAAGGAAATGGTGCGCGGTCTGGTGCAGGAGGGTGCGGAGGGGCAGCATCTTCTTCACCAGAATGAAGTACGACGTGGTGAAAGGCACCGTCAGACAGGGCAGAAGCTCGAGTGCCAGGTCGAACGAGGACGCCTGGGTCTTGCCAAGCGCGCTGGCTGCCACCTCCATGGCAAACAGCGGACCGAACCCCACCGCAACCGACGCCAGGAAGAAAGCAGCTCGGCGGCGTTCGTCGCCCTCCGCGCGGCGGGCCGCCAGGAGCATCGCGGGAGAGGCCGCGAGGGTAAGGAGGCCGATCACCCCCCAGAACCAGAAGTTAGTGCCCACGCGCGCCAGAACGTGGAGTGGCGCCC
Source organism: Vicinamibacteria bacterium (assembly GCA_016650185.1). Lineage (GTDB taxonomy): Bacteria > Acidobacteriota > Vicinamibacteria > Fen-336 > JAGNNV01 > JAGNNV01. Next base: position 6,247 of record JAENWE010000182.1, read on the forward strand.
GGAGCTCGGGACTCACGCTGCCCGCCGCGTGACCTGCCAGCAGGAACAAGCCCCACGCGAGTGATGACCGGCGACCGAGGACGAACAGCGGGTCGCCCAACCCGGCGATCACCCTTCGTGGGAATACCGACACGAACGCCCAGATCCAGTAGGCGAACAGGGCCTCTGGAAGCAGCACCGCGAGGGGATCGAATATGGCGCCTGCGGGCGGAACGAAAAGCCTCGAATAGTGCGGCCACGCCGTCGCCCCGGCCGTGGTGAGAAGGATCCCGGCGAGAGTCACCGCCCGACGATCACCCACGCCGCCGCGTATCAGCACAAGGCCCGCAACGAGGCACGACGCGGTCACGGCCAGTTGCACCATGAGCAGATCGCGGCCTGTGTCCGGAAGCGTCCACAGTGTCGCGAGGATGGCGAGAATCGACCTCACTGCGGCAACCAGAAGGAGGCTTCCCTCCCAGACCGACAGGGTTCCCGAGAGCCGGATTCGCTTCGATTCACCACCATGGAGTCGTCGCGCTCCGGTGGCGTCGGCGATTCGGTCGAGCAATTGGAGGTTGGCGACCATTGAGTTGCCTGGGGATCCTCGGGCTCGTACCGCACTCCAATCGACAGCTTCGCCGTCCGCCACCGCCGCCGCGATGTCGCGAACGCGCGCGTTCACCCGATCAAGCGTCCATTTCTCGCGCAAGCCGCTCAATGGAGCGCCGCACCGCCATTCGAGCCGCGTCCGGACCGGATCGCCCGCTCACCAGCGCTAGCTGGTCATAGTCGTAACCCATGTCGATCCGTCCAACGATCAGCAACTGATCCTCGGGCGGCAAACGGCTCAATCCCTTGAGGTATCTCTCGGTTTCATCGCGGTTGACAAGATCCTGCCACGGCGAGTCCGATCCGGAGACCTGCAGGTCATCGATATCTTCGGGAGCACCCCCCCTTCGACTGCGCTGCCGGATGAGGTCTCGGATACGGTTCTGCACGGCCTGTCGCAGATAGGCGCGAAGCCCTCCGCGCCGGCGAGGTTCGAAGGTGCCGAGCCGACGGAGTACGTTGATGGCGGCGTCCTGAACCACATCTGTGGTCCCCATCCCATCGCGCGCCCAGCGAGGGAATCGACCGTGAGCCCATCTCCTGAGAGATGGGAGAACATCACTGAAGAGCCGATCAAGAGCCTCCCGATCTCCGTTCTTGGCCCGAAGCAGTAGGCGGAGCGATGAGGATTCCCCGCCTTTTCCGGGAGGCGAATCCTCGCGCGACTCCATCGAAACACTCTAGTCCGTCGTGTACGTGTCCGCAAGATGACCGCGTTCCGAAATGGGGAGTCCTGCGTTAACACTGACGTTACCCGGAACGCTCTCCGTAGGTCTCGATCCAGCGACGGCGGATCTGGTTCAGGATCGATGGGTAGACGATGAAGCGACGGAACGGTTCGATCAGAGCCATGTAGACCGGCGTGAGCGGTGAGACGGGCGCGACGTGGATCGCCCAGGTCAGCAGGTAGTCCTCGTCCACACTTTCGAGCGCGTAGACCAGGAAGGCGTGTACCGTGGCGTTGCGCGCCTCGCTGACCGCCTCGTTCGGGAACGCATACATCGCGGTAAACGGGCCGTCGGGGGCCCCCGGCTCGACGAGGGTCCGTTCACGATCCGCGGCGGTCAGTCGATCGACGAACGAACCCCTGCGCGAGCCTGTCGGTTCATGGTCCCAGCCGAAGATGCGACCCAGGGAGCGTCGAAACGCGAACAGCGCGCGCACGGCCGGAGTGGTGGTGCTCAGTCGATCGCCGCTCAACGCTTCGCGGGCGTCGGCCAATGTGCGGCCGGGCCCACCACCTGGGAGCCGGACTTGCCAGACATCGTGCAGCGGCACGCCTTTCAGAAACTCGTGGGACCGCAGCGGCAGTCGCAGATAGGCGTCGGCGCCGACCTTGGCCGAGGTTCGCGTCGCCGGCGTTCGCTCGTTCATGGTTGGAAGATACAGCGCTACGATCTTGACAGACCCCAGGGTGCCGCGGAGCGTTCGGAAAGTCGGGGAGACCCTCCTCCCGCCTGAAGGTTTCGGGACCAACCGGACTCGGACCCGGTCGAGGGGAGGAGAGCGTGGAACTCAAAGATCGTCAGGGATCGCGCCCGGAGGGGCAACGGGCGTTGCTTCGCATGCGCCATTGACAGGAGCCGTACGGGCTGGGATCCATCGGGCAGAGCTGCCAGGATGGTTCGCGGAGGACCATGAGTCGCTCGCCGCGCTCTTCATAGAGAGGGCCACCAGGCTGGATCCACGCATGGAGATGAGTTCCTTTGGTTAGGGCCCGATACGCCGCGGACAGCCGTTCAGAAAGTCACCGGCTCGAGTCGCGGCTGTTTGGGAGAGCAGCCGTCGCCCGAAGAGCGACCGCGAGCGTGACGCCACAGCCATGGCAACAAGTAGCGGCGGCCCCAGAGAAGCTCGGCCGCCAGTGCGCGAGGCAGGCCGCGTGGAAGGCGCTGCGGTAGCGCCATCGCCCACTCGGGACCTGTGCCGGGCAGGGAGAGCGCATGGGCGAGGGCGTCGGCGATCCGCTCGTGTCCGAGCGAATTGGCGTGCAGCCGGTCCTCGCTCCACAGGCGCGGATCGGAGGCGACGGGGTGCGCCGCGAAGTCGACCACAAAGGCGCCGGTGCGAGCACTCGCTTCAACGAGCGCTCGGGCAAAGCGCAGAATCCGCCCGCGCAGCGGCCGCGCCAGGGGCATCACCGGCGTCAAGTCGGGGAGGGTGAAGCTCACGACGGTGGCGCCGGCTTTGATCAAGGCGCGCTGCATCTTTTCGATGTCGCGCGCCACGCCTTCGGCATCGAAGTGTGGCCGCAGGATGTCGTTCGTGCCGGAGACCACGGCCGCGAGGTCAGGCCGCATGGCGAGCGCCCCATCGAGCTGCTCGTCGAGCACTTCGCGGGTCGTCCGACCGCGCACCGCCAGGTTCGCATACAGGAGGCCTCCTTGCTCCCGGGCGATCCGTTCGGCCAGCCGGTTGGCCCAACCGCGATAGCCGCCACGGCCGTCGGGATCGTCGAGTCCTTCCGCGGTGCTGTCGCCCAGGGCGACGTAGCGTTCGAAGCGGCGCAATGGCTTACTCCAGGAACCGCGGAACCCGAGACAGGAACTCTTCGTCGTCGATCTCTCGGCACAAGGCCTGGAGCGCTTCACGTCGGGCGCCTTTCCATTCAAGGTCGTCCAGCGTTTCGCTGAGCGGCACGTCCCGGCGCAGGGTTGCGAGCGTCTTGTAGAGGGCCGCGTCTTCGCGGCGCGCCGCAAGACTCTGGGCGAGCGATGCCGCGCCGCGCACGCTGACGCCCCAGTGCCTTGGCTCGTCCGGAATGTCTTCGATCCGGCCGAAGCGCGCGAGCAGCGTGGAAGCCGACTTGTGAC
>JAENWE010000183.1 GCA_016650185.1 Vicinamibacteria bacterium
CCTCTAGACTCGGGGGTCTCATTTCAATGATCCGACCCTACAAAGGCCAATGGCCGCGCCTCGGCGAAGGCGTCTACATCGACCCCTCGGCCCAGGTCATAGGCAACGTCACCCTGGGCGACCACGCCAGCGTCTGGCCGTGCACGACCGTCCGCGGGGACGTCCACTCCATCACCATTGGCGCCTATTCGAACATCCAGGACAACTGCGTTGCCCACGTGATGGCGCCGGACTTTCCGACCAGCGTTGGGCACCATGTGACGGTCGGGCACTCGGTGAATCTCCACGGCTGCACCGTTGGGGACTATTGCCTGGTCGGAATCGGAGCGATCGTCTTGAACGGGGCCAGGATCGGGGCGGAAAGCATCGTGGCCGCGGGCACTCTGGTGCCTGAGGGAATGGATATTCCGGCCGGGGTTATGGTCATGGGGAGCCCGGCGAAGGTCAGACGGCCGTTGACCGACGAAGAGAAGACCGGACTGCACGGGTATGCGCAGAACTACTTCGAATACAAGAACACGTATCTCGAAGAACAGAACGCTCAGTAGAGCGTCGCTCCACCCCATGCCGACCCCGCATCCCGTGACTCATTCCCTCAACCCGGCGAACGCCTGGCTCCAGACGCTCGGCTTGACGCCCCGTCTTGAGATCATCCGTCTTTTCAGGAGCACTCTTTGAAACGGACGCACTACTGCGGTTCAGTCGATGTCTCTCAAGTCGGCCAGACCGTCACTTTGATGGGCTGGGCGGCCACGAGGCGCGATCTGGGCGGGGTCGTATTCATCGACCTGAGGGACCGCGAGGGCATCTGCCAGGTGGTCGCGCGTCCCGAAGTGTCGAAGACCGCGCACGACGTGGCCGACAGGGTGCGGGGCGAGTACGTCCTGGCCGTCACGGGCAGGGTGGACGCGCGCTCGACCGACAACGTCAACCCGAAGATCAGGACCGGTGACCTCGAAATCACAGCGACCGAGATCGTCATCCTGTCCGAAGCGAAGACCCCCCCTTCGCCATTGAGGACGACATCAATACCGCCGAGGAGATCCGGCTCAAGTACCGGTATCTCGACATGCGGCGGGCGCCCATCCAGAAAGCGCTGATCCTTCGGCACAAGCTGGCGCTCGCCATCCGAACGTATCTCGACGAGCACGGGTTTCTGGAAATCGAGACGCCCATCCTCACCGCCTCGACTCCGGAGGGCGCCCGCGACTATCTCGTCCCTTCTCGCGTGCATCACGGGTCTTTTTTCGCCCTTCCCCAGTCGCCCCAGATGTTCAAACAGCTGTGCATGGTGGGCGGCCTGGATCGGTACTTCCAGATCGCGCGCTGCTTCCGCGATGAAGACCTGCGCGCTGACCGTCAGCCGGAGTTCACTCAGGTGGACATTGAGATGTCGTTTCCGCATGACGAGGCCATCTTCGAGCTGATCGAGCCGCTCTATCAGAAAGCGCTCTCGCTGATAGGGGTGGAGGTGACGCGACCGTTCCCACGACTCGTCTACGCCGATGCCATGTCGCGGTATGGGTCCGACAAGCCGGATATCCGCTTCGGCATGGAGATCAAAGACGTCACTGAGGAGATGCGCACCCTCGGCCTCGAGGGCTTCCCAGCCACGATCGAAGCGGGCGCGGTAGCCCGGGCCATCGTGCTTCCGGCCTCCGGCGGAATCTCGGGAACGCGCTTGCGCAAGATCAACGAGGAGATGTGGCTGCTCCGCATCGTCCCCGACAGCCGCTGCGCCAAACGGAATCTGTTCACGCTCAAGAACACCGACGAAGCCGTCGCGAATCTCGTGAAGAAGGGCGCTTCAGAAGGGGTGGCCCGCCGGATCTTCGAGAAGACAGGCGCCTCGAAGGACGACACTCTTCTGGTGGGCGTGGACACGGAAGGCCCGATTTCGATGGCCATGGGCATCCTGCGCCTGGAAATGGGCAAGGAACTCAAGCTCATCGACGAAACGGCCTACAGGTTCGTCTGGATCGTCGACTTCCCTCTCTTTGCTTGGGATGCGGGCGAGAAGCGTTTCTACAGCGTCAATCATCCCTTCACGGCTCCCAAGCCGGAACACGCAGCCCTCTTGGACTCCAAACCAGAGCAGGTGCTGGCGAAGGCGTATGACATCGTTCTGAACGGTATGGAAGTGGGCGGAGGCAGCTATCGAATCCACGATTCGGCCACCCAGGCGAAAGTCTTCAAGATCCTCGGCCTGACCAACGAAGAAACGCGAGATCGCTTCGGCTTCTTCATCGACGCCCTCTCCTACGGCACGCCTCCTCATGGCGGCATCGCACTGGGGCTCGACCGCCTGGCCATGCTGCTTTCAAGGGCCACGTCGCTGCGCGACGTCATCGCCTTCCCCAAGACAGCCTCCGCCACCGACCTGATGTGCAATGCCCCATCCAAAGTGAAGGACGAGCAGGTGCGCGATCTCGGCATCCTCCTGTCCAAGCGATGATCACAGCTACATGACGCGCGTGGCTTTGGCGGGGCGGACGGACGAACTCTTCGGCGTGAAGGACGAGAACCTGCGCGCCATCGAGGAGATTCTGAAGGTTCGGATCAAGAACGACGGGGTCGATCTCGTGATCGATGGGCCCGAGGCCGGGCAGCGCCAGGCGCAGTCCGTCTTGACCCAACTGACCTCGATGATGGCCAAAGGCTACGGACTCGGGGGCGGCGATGTCCGCCTCGCCGCCACTCTCATCTCCGAGAACGAGGGCGCGGATCTGAAGGATTTCCTCACCAAGGCCATCGTGCGCAGCGGCAAGAAAACGATCGTGCCGCGTAGCTTCAACCAGCGCCGCTATCTCGAGCAGATCCTCGGGAGCGACATGGTGTTTGGAGTCGGGCCCGCCGGGACGGGCAAGACCTACCTCGCGGTGGCCCAGGCCGTCTCCTACCTTCTCTCGAAGTCGGTGGCCCGGATCATTCTGGCCCGGCCCGCGGTCGAGGCGGGAGAGAAGCTCGGGTTCCTCCCCGGCGACCTGCAGCAGAAGGTCGACCCGTATCTGCGGCCGCTCTATGACGCGCTCTACGACATGATGGAGTTCGAGAAGGTCGAGCGTCTGATCGCACGGCACGTGATCGAAGTGGCGCCCATCGCCTTTATGCGGGGGCGGACGCTATCCGACGCCTTCGTCATCATCGACGAAGCCCAGAACACCACGCCTGAGCAGATGAAGATGGTGCTGACGCGCATCGGCTTCGGGTCGAAGGTGGTGGTGAACGGAGACATCACCCAGATCGATCTGCCCCAGGGACGGACCTCGGGCCTCGTGGATGCGATACAGGTCCTCAGCGGAGTGGAGGGGATCGGCTTCAGTTACTTCGATCAGCGCGACGTGGTCCGCCACAAACTGGTGCAGAGCGTGATCAAGGCTTATGAGAGCCGCGGACCGGTGAATGCCCCCGGGAGCGCTGGGAACGGCTCCTCGAACGGCGGGGCTTCATGACCCGCGGAAGATCGCGCCCCCCAAGTCGACGTGCGACCACGAAGGAGCCGACGACGTTCTCGGTGCTCATCGTGAATCGCCAGAGACTCCACATCCTGCAGAGGGAGTCGATTCGGAGATTGCTGCACCGGGCGGCTGCGGCCCTGCGGGTCACGGGTGAACTCGCGCTGGTCTTCGCCGGCGACGCGTTGCTCCGAAGACTCAACCGCGACTACCGATTCAAGGACAAGCCGACCGACGTGCTTTCGTTCGAGAGTCAGGATGAGGACATGGGCCTGGGCGACGTGGTCATCAGCGTCGAGACCGCGCGGCGGAACGCCCTTTCGTTCTCGCGAACTCTCGACCGTGAACTCGAAGTTCTGGCCCTGCACGGCTTCCTGCACGCCCTCGGATTCGACCACGAGTCCGACCACGGCGAGATGGAAGCGATCGAGAAGAAGCTCCGCGCCCGGCTTTTGTCCCGCGGCCCCACGATCACGCGCGCGCGGAAGGCCCAGCCCACCACGAAGCGGAGGACGCTCCCCGCGTCAGGGAGCGTGGCTCCATGACCATGCTGGCCCTCTTCGCCATGTTCTTCTTCATCACCCTGTCGATGACTCTGGCCACTATGGAAGCCGCGTTCTATCTGGTGAAGCGCCGGAATCTGCACAAGATCGTCGACGAGGATTCGGCGGAGATGGAGAAGCTGACCCGCTATTTCGAAGATCCGCCCGCGATCCTGATGCCCATCCACATCGGCACCTACACCGCCCACGTGGCCATGACCGTGCTCCTGACCGTCCTGCTGCTGGATCTGCTGAGCCACTGGGCGATGCTGGTGGCCCTGGCGACGATGTTCATCTACCTTCTGATCTTCCGCCTGACCCTTCCCTACGCCATCGCCCGCCGCTCCCCCGAGCGGGTTCTGCTTCTCCTGATCCGGCCCTTTCACCGCTACGCGATCCTTCTGAGGCCCGTGACCACACTCCTGCGCCGCCGCGCCGCCGGCTCGGAGGGCGGGGAGGAAGAGACCAACGGCCACGGTGGAGCCTTTCGGCTTCAATCGTCGCCGACGGAACTCCCGCCCCCCCCGCTGCTGGCCGAGAGCGAGTCGCGCATCGTCGACTCCCTCGCCCGTTTCGAGGAAACCCAGGCCCGGGAGGTGATGACCCCAAGGCTCGACATCACCGCCCTTCCCACCTCGAGTACGGTCGCGCAGGCCCGGAAGCTGTTCCGTGAGTCGCATTACTCCCGGCTGGTGGCCTATGCGGAAACGCTGGACGACATCGCGGGCGTGCTGCACGTCCGCGATCTTGTGAGTCACGACGGCCCTGAGACCGCCACCATCGCCTCCATGGTGCGCCCGGCTCTGATCGTCCCCGACGGCAAGAGAGTCGTGGACCTCCTGCGCGAAATGCAGATGAAGCGTCTGTCCATCGCGGTCCTGGTCGACGAGTACGGCGTCACCGCCGGCATCGTCGCCATCGAGGACATCCTCGAAGAACTCGTGGGCGAGATCAAGGACGAGTACGACACCACCGAGGCCGACCCGATGGTGACCTCTCCGGACGGCGTGATCACCGCCTCCGCGCGGGTGAGCCTCGAGAGTTTGAAGGACGCCCTGCGTCCAGGGTTCGAGATGCCGGACAACGTGGACACGGTGGGCGGACTGGCCATGAGCCTGTTCGGCCGCGTGCCCAAACCGGGCGAGAAGATCGAACACGAGGGCTACATCATCGAAGTCCTCGAGTCCACGTCGAAGCGGGTGGGCCGCGTACAGTTTTCCAAAGCGCCGGTCGAGGTGAGTTCATGAGCGAAAGCACTCCCAGCGGTTTCAAGTGTGGCTATGTCACCATCGTGGGCCGACCCTCGGCGGGCAAATCCACGCTCTTGAATCGCCTGGTTGGCGAGAAGGTCGCCATCACATCCGACAAGCCCCAGACCACGCGCAATCGCATTCTCGGGTATGTGAATCGTCCGAACGGGCAGATCGCGTTCATCGACACTCCGGGGCTGATCAAGCCCTTCCACGCCATGCACACGAGGATGATGAGCGTCGCCCATTCGGCCATCGGCGAGGCCGACGTGGTGATCTGGATGGTCGACACCACGGAGCGCGACGGCCCCCACAACCGGCCCATCGCGGACCTGCTCCGGCAGTCCGGCAAGCCGGTGATTCTGGCCCTTAACAAGGTCGACAAAGCGGCCAAGACCCAACTGCTCCCGCTCATGGCCGGATTGGGCAATCGCCTGAACTTCAAGGCGGTCAATCCGATCTCCGCCCGCACCGGCGACGGAGTGGAGGGTCTGCTGAAGGCGATACTCGCCGAACTGAGCGAAGGTCCGGCCCTCTTTCCCGCCGATGAGTTCACCGACAAATCGGAGCGGTTCCTGGTGTCTGAACTGATTCGCGAGTCCATCATCCAATGCTGTGGCCAGGAAGTTCCCTACGCCACCGCGGTGCTGGTGCGAGCCTGGGAAGACGAGCGAGAGCAAGGCGGCAAGATCCGGATCGCCGCCGACATCATGCTGGAGCGGGAGGGTCAAAAAGCCATCGTGATCGGCAAGCAGGGCTCGATGCTGAAGAAGATCGGCACTGCCGCTCGCACCGAGATCGAGGCCCTGCTCGACGCGCCGGTGTATCTCGAGCTGTTTGTGAAAGTGCGGAAGGGTTGGCGCGAAGACGACCGAGCCGTGCGCGAGGTCATCGAAGGACACTAGACCGCCACCGTGTCATGCCCGACGAGGGGAGCGGAAGCCGTTGACACCGGCTACCGCCGAGCCACACCGTAACCGGTAACGCGCCGGCAAAGGGCCGAAACCTCTGTAACTGCGATGCTACACTCGACGCGTGCTTCCAAGCGCGAGTCCAACTGCTGATGCGGGCGCAGCCAGGGCGCCTCACCAGGAACGTTCCGAGGCGGGAGTAGCCCGGATTCGACAACCGCTTTCATTCCGGAGTCCTGCTTGAGTAGCGAAGTTCGCCTCGCCCGCGAGATGCGGCTGCTCGACGTCACCATGATCGGCGTCGGCGCGATGATCGGGGCTGGGATCTTCGTCCTCACCGGCATCGCCGCCGGCGTCGCGGGCCCGGCGCTGGTTCTGGTGTTTCTGCTGAACGGTCTGGTGGCCTTCCTGACCGCCGCGGCCTACGCGGAACTCGGGAGTGCGGTGCACGGCGCCGGGGGCGGGTATCTGTGGATCAAGGCCTCCCTGCCCGACCCGAGCGGGTTCCTCGCCGGATGGATGGACTGGTTCGCTCATGCGGTCCGGGGCACGCCCCACTATGCGATCTTCTTCTCGACCGTCCTGATCATCTTCATGGCCGTGGCTCTGCCCATCGAAGATGTCGCGGCCGCGGCCAGTGTGATGTTTCTTCTGCTTTTCGGAGGTGTGAACATCGCGCTCATCAGGCTGCGCAAGCTCCGGCCCGACCTCGACCGGGGCTACAAGGTCCCGTTCATGCCGTTCAGGCCCCTGCTGGCCTGTGGAGCCATGCTCTTCATCGCTGTGTTCATGTTCGTCGGCTATCCGCTGGCCTGGCTCGCCGCGGGAGGCTGGATCGTGGCCGGTTTTGGTTTCTACCACTTCTACTCCCGGTCGCGGGAGAAAGCTCACACCGAACGAGTGGGGTGGATGGAACGGCTGGAGCGAAAGGAGTACCGCGTCCTGGTGGCCATTTCGAGCCCCGAGACGATCGAGAGCCTCATGTCCATGGCGGTCGCCATCGCGGGAAAGCACGCCGGCGATATCGTGGTCGCGAGCGTGATCGAAGTGCCTGAGGGAGACTCGCTGTTCAGCGGACGGCGGCGCACGAAGGCGATGGAGCCGCTCCTCGAACGCTGCGTCCGGTTCGCGGACGAGCACGGAATCCGCGCCACTTCGCTGGTCAAGATTGGCCGGCGCACCAGCGAAAGCATCGTCCAGACCGCCCGCGAAGAATCGTGCAACCTGCTCATTCTGGGACCGCCCCGGGGAACTACGTTTGTAGAGCGACTCGTTTCCTCCATCGGGGACTACGTGCTGAAGACGGCTCCCTGCCAGGTGGCGGTCGTGTACGGATCCATCCGCAGCCAGGACCTCACTGGCGTCGTCGTGCCCGTGACCACCGGTCCCAATTCGCGACTGGCCGTGGAGTTGACGCCGGCCATCAGCGACTGGATCAAAGGGCCGGCCCGTTTCATGACCATTGTGCCCGACGACGTGGACGAGAGCACGGCCGACCGGGCGATGGAGCTCGCGCGAACGACGCTGAGCGCATCCGAGCCGCCCGCCGAGCTCCTGGCGTTGCATGGGCCCGACGCCGCTCGGGGCCTTCTCGCTGAAGTCAGGCTCCATGATCTCGTGCTCGTGGGCGCGCCGAGTGAAGGGCCCATCTCCCCGCTGTTCGGCGAAACGGTACCCGGTGTTCTTGCCACTCACAGCAGCGGGCCGGTGGTGATCGTCCGCAACGTGGAGCCGCACCAGAGCGGCCGCTTCCAGCGTTTCTTCTTTGGGTGAAAGGTACCCTGATGCCATTGCAGAATCAGACGACGTTCGATCAGTTCGGGCAGAGGGTGTCCGACTACATGCCTACTCTGCTGGCGGGACTATTGGTCCTGCTCGCCGGGGGCGTGGCGGGGTGGTTGTTGAAGAGGGCCATCGTCCGCCTCCTTCTGATGGCTCGGCTCGATCTCATGGGCGGGGCGGACTCCGCGTGGCGGAACGCCATCGGCAAGGGTGACGTGCGCGCGGCGTTGTACAACGCCACCGGCACCATTTTCGGATCGGTCCTGTTCCTGGTGTTCGTCGACAACGCCCTCGTGATTTGTGGCCTCACGGTGCTCGCCCGGCTCGTGGACCGGATCATCTTCTACCTGCCCACGCTAGGAATAGCCGTCCTGATCGCTTGGGTGGGGCTCGCCCTGTCCGAGATAGTCGCGCGACGAGTGGAAGCTGTCCTGATCCAGGAGCGGGTTCCCCACACCGCGCTGCTGGTGGGCCTGGCGAAGTCGGCGTTCCTGTCCGTGGTCGCGGCGCTCGCGATGTGGGAGCTGAACTTCGCCCGCGAGATCGTGCTGGCCGCGTTCCTCATCGGCTTCGGCGCGATCGGCGTGGCCTTCGCCCTGGGTGTGGGAATCGGGTCGGCACGGGCGATTCAGGCGGCGTTGACGTCGGTCATCGCGGCCCGGACCGAGAGGGAACCCCACGGAGAAGCATCCTTGAAGAATGACTCGACCGCGGGCGGTTCGCACCTCCCGTCGACACCGTAGCCGGTAAGGCGTGGGGCGGTGATCAGCACCTGGGCGCATGCGCCATCGATCCTTGGGGAAGGCTCTGCGCCGATGCGATCGTTCTGTTAGGCGCCCGGATGGAGACCCTCGATCAACGAATCCAACGAGTCGTGGGCGAACAGATCGCGATCTCTCCATACGACCCTGCCTGGCCGGAATCGTTCCGTCGGGAAGCCGAGCATCTGCGTTCATGCCTGCCGATCGACCTCGTCGGGCGCATTGAGCACTTCGGCAGCACCGCGGTGCCGGGGCTCGCGTCGAAGGCCATCGTGGACCTGCTGGTGGAGGTCAGCGACCTGGAGGCGACCAGGGCGCGCATCGCACCTCTCCTGGAGTCACAAGGCTACGACTATTTCTGGCGCGCCACCCATGGCGATGACGGTCCGCCGTTTTACGCATGGTTCATCAAGCGGAACCCGAGCACGGGAACCCGTACGCATCACATCCACATGGTGGAGAAGCATTTTGCCAAGCACTGGGACCGGCTGCTCTTCCGTGACTCCCTGATCGCTCATTCAGAGACGGCCAGGGAATACGAGGCCTTGAAGGTCCGGCTCGCGGCGATTTCGGCGCACGACCGGGTGGCGTACACCCGAGGCAAAACGGACTTCATCGTCAAGGTGACCGAAGAAGCCAGGCGCGCTTTGATCGCCAAAACGGGTCTCTCATCCTCTCCCCGTCGGACGGTCTAGCCAAGCGGGCTGGGTCAGACGTGCCGGGCCACAGTTCGTCCGGCGCTGCGGCGGGGCGGAGAGAAGTGCCGCGCTCCTCGGGGGTCGTACGGGACTCCGGGAGTGACCTCGGCGCCAGGCTCAGAAGGAACGTCCATTCCGAACTTCCGGCGGTAGTACCGATTCCAGGCGATGGCAACAGGGAGGAAGAGCGCACCCGGCAGAACCCAGGCAACCAGCGAAAAGCCCCGGAAGCCAAACCGCGGCGCATTCAGGACGGAGAAAGCGGTGAGCGCCGCGATCGACGCTCCAATCATGCCGCCCATGTGCCGGAACCACCAATGCATGCGCTCCTTGTTCGGATTGAGCCACTGCTGGAAGTCACGCACGCCGATGACGACGCCGAGCAGACCGAAAACCTCAAGAACGGCGGCTCCATGAGCTGCGCCCATCACCATGGTGGCGACTCCGGACACGGCCAGAAGTCCCGCGACTCCAAGATCCAGGGGATGAGCATGTCTCCCGGTTCCCTTGAAGCGGAGGATCCTCAGTCCCGCCCACACCGATGAGAAGGACATGATCGTGATGTAGAAGAGAAACGCGGCAGTGACGAGGGCGGCCCGGCTGGTCTCGGTGGCCAGACGATAAATCGACAGGGGTCCGGCGCTCGCGCACAAGGTCATCATCGCCGCGACGAAAACCCAGCCAGCCCGTCGATGTCCACGGCCGCCCTTTGGCAGCATCATGGGAATCAGAAACGTCAACAAGGCGACGGTTCCAGCGGAGATGTGAACGGCGCGAAGGACGGTGACAGGACTCATGGCGGCTCCTTGGTTGAGGGTTGAAGGCGCAGTCAGTCTCTCGCCTGTCGCAGTGCTCGCGCGCGTACCTGAAGTCATGCCCATCCGACATGACTTGTGGCCTATGCGGACCGTCATCGCCGCCCCTGCAATTCAGACACGCGAAGGAAGGGCCATAAGCGAGTGAAACCAATCGCCGCCGGAGACAAAAGGGTCACGGCCGACCGCAGACACGCCTTGGCGCAATCGCCTGAAGTCCCGACTGAACACGAACACCTCGGTCGCGATCGAGGTGGCGCTGACGACACCCGCGCCTTAGCGCAGCCGCCCTCGCAGATCCGCCACTCTCGCCTGTAATCCTTCCGGAGTGACAGACTCGGGCGGCATCGGCGCCCCCACCATCAATCGCACGCTCGAGTAGAAACCGCGCCGGAAGGGCTTGGTCATGGCCAGCCCTTCCACCCGCGAGAAGAACGATCCCCACATGTTCTGGAGGGCCATGGGAATGACGGGAACCGGGCGGGCGGCCAGAATCTTCATGATCCCGGCCCGAAACGGCTGCAGTTCGCCGTCGCGCGTGATGACACCCTCCGGGAAGATGCAGAGAAGGCCGCCCTCGGCCAGGGTCTTGTCGGCCTCGGCGAACGCGTTCGCGTAGATCACCGGATCCTCCTTGTGCGACGCGACGGGAATGGTCCTGGCCAGACGGAAGATGGCGCCCAGGACCGGTATCTTGAAGATTTTGTGGTCCATGATGAAACGAATGGGGCGGGGCGAGGCTGCCATCAGAAGCAGAGCATCGACAAAGCTCACGTGATTGCAGGTGAGAAGCGCGGCGCCGTGCTCGGGTATGTGGTGATCGCCCCGGATCTTGAACCGGTAGATGAGATTCGCCAGAATCCAGGAAAGAAAGCGCAGGAAGAACTCCGGCACGAGCAGGAAAATGTAGAGAGCCACCACCGCGTTCATGATGCCCACGACCAAAAAGATCATCGGGATGGAGGCGCCGCCCTTGAGCAAGGCCACTGAGAGGGCCGCCGAAGCGATCATGAAGAGCGCGCCCAGGATGTTGCTGGCCGCGAAGACGCGGGCCCGATGGGTGGGCGCACTCCGGGCCTGAACGAGGGCGTAGAGCGGGACGGAGAAAAGGCCGGCGAACCCCGAAAGCAAACCCAGATCGGCAAGAATTCGGAAGGCGCCCGGGGTCTGCAGAAGCTGTCTTGCTCCCATCACCGCGGGCCCGTGCGCGAAGCCGCGAGAGGCGAAGTACAAATCCACGGCGAATGCGGTCATGCCGAACGCGCCGATCGGCACCAGGCCCAGTTCGACATGGCGGCGCGAAAGAGATTCGCACAACAGCGAGCCGATGCCGATGCCGATGGAAAACACCACCAGAAGCAACGACGCCACGCCCTCGGATCCGCCGAGGACGTCCTTGGCGAAGTTGGGAATCTGGGTGAGAAACGAGGCGCCGAAGAACCATAACCACGACACCCCCATCAGGCCTCGGAAGACCACCAGGTTCTCGGCCGCGAGCTTCAGGTTGCGCACTGTCTCGCTGAACGGATTCCAGCGGATGACCAGATCGGGCACGAGGGGCGGCGCCTTCTGGATGAAGTGGGATGTCGAACGGCCGACGAGGGCGACCACGATGCAGCCCAGGGCCGCGATCTTCGGGCCTTCCTCTGGAAGTCCTACGAGCACGCCGCCCGCCAGATTCCCGAGCAGGATGGCCACGAACGTCCCCATCTCCACCATGGCGTTGCCCCCGGTCAGCTCGCGTTCGGTGAGTGCCTGGGGCAAGAAGGCGTACTTGACCGGTCCGAAGATGGTCGAGTGAAGGCCCATCAGGAACGTGCATACGAGGAGCACGGGCACACTCCTGGCGATGAAGCCGTACGAGGCGAGGATCATGACCCCGACTTCGAGGGTCTTGACGAAGATGGCGACCGATCGCTTGTCGTACTTGTCGGCGATCTGGCCGCAGGTGGCCGAGAAGAGCAGGAAAGGGAGGATGAACAGGCCCGCGATCAGGTTCACGACCAGCGCCGGATTGACGTCCGAGTTGGCGGCGGCGTGAAACGTCACCATCACGGTGAAGGCGAACTTGAAGAGGTTGTCGTTGAAAGCGCCCAGAAACTGGGTCCAGAAGAAGGGCGCGAATCGACGCTCGCTCAGAAGTGCGAATTGAGAGCTGCCCTCTCCCTGGGACGGAACCGCCCTTGACGCGCCTTTGGAGTGTGTCGTCACTGGGGCGGGAGTCTAAGCCCCCGTTTCATTGCCGTGCGGGGGGCTAATATCGGCGGTGAACCCATGCCGAAGAAAGCCATCAGCCCCGAGGCCCGGCTGCGAAAGATCTGCCTTGCCTTCCCCCAGACCACCGAGCGCCTCTCTCACTCGGCGCCCACCTGGTTCTTCAAGGACAAGAAGTCCTTTGTGATGTTGCTGCAGCACGGCCATCATCAGAACCAGTTCCCCCACTTCTGGTGCGCCGCCGGCCCAGGGGTCCAGGAGGACCTGATCGCGTCCGATCCGAAACGGTTTTTCAGGCCGCCGTATGTGGGGGGGCGCGGATGGGTGGCCGGGCGGCTCGACGGGAAGCCAGACTGGGCGTTGATCGAGCGGCTGTGCGCGGAGGCGTATCGCGTGGTTTCGGGGAAGGCGTGAGTCGGTTCGAGGGGTTCACTTGATGGCGAGCGCCAATATGGTTCGACAAATCGCCGCGCGCTCGAACAATTACGGCAGCCGCGAACCCTTCCCAGGAGTTGTCGTCCAAACCGAGCGCGGTGCTAACCTAAGCTGCGATGGCTTCCGACCCTTCTACCCTCACCAAACGTGCGTCGATACTGGACCTTGTGGCCAAGGGGGTCGTGCTCGGCGACGGCGCCATGGGGACGATGCTCTACAACCGGGGCGTGTTCGTCAACCGCTGTTTCGATGAACTGAACCTCTCCGCACCCGCCCTGGTCCGTCAGGTTCACGAGGAGTACGTCGACGCGGGCTCGCAGTTCATTGAGACGAACACCTACGGCGCCAACCGATTCAAGCTCGGACCGCACGGGCTCGACTCTCAGCTCGCGAAGATCAACCGGGAAGGCGCGCGCATCGCGCGCGAGGCGGCGGGCGAGACCGTTCTCGTCGCAGGCGCGATCGGCCCCCTGGGCAAGCCACTCGAACCGCTCGGTCACATTTCCCTTGCCGACGCGGTGTCCGCGTTCGCCGATCAGGCGACGGCTCTGAAGGACGGCGGCGTCGACTTCTTCATCCTCGAAACCATGCCCTCCCTCAACATGGCGAAGGCGGCCCTGACCGCAGTGAGAACGGTGGGCGATCTGCCGGTGCTGGTCTCGCTCACGTTCACCGACGAAGGCTCGACGGTCATCGGCGAGTCGCCCGAGGCCGTGGTGGAGGCCCTTGAAGCCGAGGGCGCGACCCTCATTGGCGCCAACTGCTCGCAGGGCCCGGCCCGGATGCTCGAAACCATCGAGCGGATGGTCTCGGCCGCGAAGACTTCGAAAATCATGGCCATGCCGAACGCCGGCGCGCCCGCGTACGTCGAGGGCCGCTACGTGTACCTCTGCACGCCCGAATACATCGCGACCTACGGCCGCCGCTTCATCGAGGTGGGCGCGCGGCTCGTCGGCGGCTGCTGCGGCACCACACCCGCCCACATCAAGGACCTGGCCCGATCCTTGCGCATGGTTCAACCGGTCCGAACCGGAGCGCACGTCATCACCGCACCCCATGGGGCCAAGGCCGCGCTGCCCCCGATTCCCCGCGAGGACAAGAGCGCTCTCGCCCACAAGCTCGGGCGCAAGTTCGTGGTATCCATCGAGCTCGATCCTCCCAAGGGCGTCGACCCCGGCCGGGTCATCGAGAAGGCGCACGAATGCAGGGAGAATGAAGTCGACGCCATCAACGTGGCCGACGGCCCGCGCGCCTCGGCCCGCATGAGCGCGCAATCGATGTGCCTGCTCACCCAACAACAGACCGGCCTCGACACCATCCTTCACTACACCTGCCGCGACCGGAATCTGCTCGGGATTCAGTCGGACGTTCTGGGCTGCTACGCCCTCGGCCTGCGCAACATCCTGTGTATCACCGGCGACCCGCCCAAGCTCGGCGACTATCCGGACGCCACCGCGGTCTACGACGTCGATTCGATCGGCCTCATCCGCATCCTCAGCCATCTGAACCGGGGCTGCGACCTGGCCGGCAATCCCATCGGACCGCCACTCGGGATTCACATCGGGTGCGGCGCCGATCCCTCCAAGCCCGACTGGGACAAGGAACTTCGCCGACTCGAGGAAAAGGTGAAGGCGGGGGCCGAATACATCATGACCCAACCGGTGTATGACCCGAAGCAGGTGGAGAAATTCCTCAAGGCCATCCAGTACTTGAAGACGCCTGTGCTCATCGGCAGCCTGCCTCTTTATTCGCACAAGAACGCCGAGTTCCTGCACAACGAGGTTCCCGGCATGATCATTCCGCCGGACATCCGCGAGCGCATGCGCGCAGCCGGCACCGGAGAGAAAGCGCAGGCCGAGGGTGTCGCCATTGCCCAGGAAGCCCTGCGCGCGGGGCAGGACCTGGCCCAGGGCGTCTATGTGATGCCCCCCTTCAACCGCGTCGATCTGGCGCTTCGAGTGGTCGAGATTCTCCGCTAGGGGAAGTCCTTCCGATGCTCCTGGTCCTAGCTCTGAGCCTTGTCGGCCCGCCTCCGGCCGGTCAGGACCCGCCGGTCACGCCGCGCATTCCCCTGACTTTCGCGGCCGAGGCTCGCACGGTAAACCTCACGGTTACGGTGCGGGGCGCGGACGGGAAACTCCTCAAGGACCTGGTGGCTTCGGATTTCAAGATATATGAGGACGACAAGCCTCAGGACATTGGCTACTTTGCTCGGGTTTTCGACCCCTCACGGGCGAATGACGCGGGTCAGGAGGGCGCTCCCGATCCCACCGCCATCGATCTGGGTATGCTTTTCGACACCAGCAGCAGCATGGTTGAGGTTTTGCGCCTGTCACAAAACGCGGCCAGCCAGTTTCTGGAGTCGATCCCGCGCGCGCGTGACCTCACCACCGTCTTCTTTGATTCGGACATCCGGCTCTCCAGGTTCAACGGCGAGTCGCAGCAAGGCCTGTTCGATCGGCTCCAGAAGGCGAAAAGCGGCGGCGACACTCTTCTCTACGACTCGATTGCCGTCTATCTCTCGCGGATTTCGGATGACGCAGGGCGCAAGATCGTCGTTCTGTTCACCGACGGAGAGGATTCCAAGAGCCTGGTCACGGTATCCGAACTCAAGGCTCTGGTGAGATCGAGCACGGTCACCATCTATCCCATCGTTTTCGGCGGGCAGTACACGTCGACGAGCGCCAAAATGTCGGCCAAACTGCTGATGCAGGAACTGGCGGACCTCACCGGAGGCGCCGTCTTCTCTCCCACGACCTTCAAGGACCTCGCCCCGATCTATGACGGCCTCCTCGACGAGCTCGCGACTCAGTACGTCATCGGCTACGTCCCCCCAAGCGACGCCAAGCCGGGCGAGCATCGTCTCCGCGTCGAAGTGGATCGGTCAGGCGCAAAGGCCCGCCATCGCCGTGGCTACCGTGTATCCGCGCCCTCGGAGCGGTGAGAGAAGCCGTCTAAGATTCCCCTCCGTGGCCACCTTTGACGAGTTCCTGCACCTGGACCTGCGCGTGGGCACCGTGCGGAGCGCTCAGCCTCTGGACGGCGCCATCAAGCCCGCGTATCGGATGGAGATCGACTTCGGCCCGGAGATCGGCACAAAGCGCTCCTCCGGCCAGTACACCGCGAATTATCGGCCCGAGGACCTGGTCGGCCGACAGGTGATCGCCGTGGTGAACTTCTCGCCCCGCCGAATCGCGGGCTTCATGTCTGAGGTCCTGGTTCTGGCCGCTCCCGACCCAAACGGCGCTCACGTTCTTCTCGTCCCTGAGCGGCAGGTTCCGAACGGAGGCCGAATCTCTTGAAGGCCGAAAGGACCCGACCGAAGACCCCAAAAGAGACGAGAGTCCTCACTGGCCGGTCTCTGCGGGCCGCCATTTCCTCGATGGCGACGGCGATTCAAGGCGACCAGAAAGGGACCTCCCCGGTCGCCATCGTGGGTATTCAGAGCCGCGGCGTCCCCCTCGCCGCCCGGCTGGCCGGTTGTCTCGAAACCGCGACCCGGCGCAAGATCGACCTGGGATCGCTCGATATCACCCTTTATCGCGATGACCTCTCGACCGTGGGCACCCGGCCCATCCTCAAGGCCACGCGGATTCCTTTCTCAATCGACGGCCGCACCGTCATTCTGGTCGACGATGTTCTCTACACGGGCCGCACCATCCGCGCGGCCCTCGATGAACTCGTGGACTTCGGACGACCCGCTCGAATCGCCCTGGCCGTTCTGATCGATCGCGGCCACCGCGAACTCCCCATCCAGGCCGACTACGTAGGGAAAGGGATCAAGACGAGCCGTCTCGACCGAGTCGACGTCCGGCTCACCGAGATCGACGGCACGGATGAAGTCGTCCTGGTGAAGCGGTGAGCCGGGTCTCGCGGAACCCGAAGCGCGCGTGGGACCATGCATGCCGCTAGGTGAGGTGACGTCTCCTCGGCTCCCCTGGACACGCAGGCATCTCCTCGGCATCGAGCCCCTGAGCGTCGAGGAGATCACACTCATCCTGGACACCGCAGTCCAGATGCGCGAGATTATGGACCGCCCGATCAAGAAGGTCCCCACCCTACGCGGACGCACGGTGGTCAATCTGTTCATGGAGGCCTCCACTCGAACCCGTGCCTCTTTTGAGATGGCGGAAAGGATCCTCTCCGCCGACTCGCTCTCGATTCAGGCCGCCGGCTCCAGCGTGGCCAAGGGCGAGAGCCTCCTGGATACCGTCAAGAACCTTGAAGCGATGACGCCGGACGTAATTGTGATCCGGCATTCGTCGGCCGGCGCGGCCAACTTCCTGGCCCGCACCTGCAATTCTCGAATCGTGAATGCGGGAGACGGCGCGCACGAGCATCCCACCCAGGCCCTGCTCGACGCCCTCACCCTCCGGCAGGCCAAAGGGCGGATCGAGGGGCTCAGGGTGGCGATCGTGGGCGACGTGCTTCACTCAAGGGTCGCGCGATCGAACATCCACCTCCTCACCAAGATGGGCGCGGAGGTCACCCTGTGCGCGCCGCCCACCCTGCTGCCTCAGTCGTTCTCGAACGTGGTCACCCTGAACTGGCGTTTCGATGAAGCCATCGAGGGCGTCGACGTGGTCATGATGCTTCGCCTCCAGCAGGAGCGGATGACCAGCGCGTTCATCTCCACGACGCGCGAGTACCACGCCCAGTACGGCCTCACCATGGCCCGATTGAAGAAAGCAAAAACAGATGTAGTGGTGCTCCACCCCGGGCCGATGAATCGCGGCGTAGAAATCGCGAGCGACGTCGCCGACTCGAAGTCGTCCCTCATTCTCGATCAGGTCACGAACGGCGTGGCCGTTCGCATGGCCGTGCTCTACCTTCTGCTCGGAGGCGGCCGTGAATAGCGCCGTCATTTCAGGTCCCTTGGAACACTCATGCCTCCATCTCTTCTGATTCGCGGCGGTCGGGTCATTGACCCCTCGTCCCGTCTCGACACTCGCGCGGACGTTCTGGTCGAGGACGGCCGGATCTCCCAGATCGGCGAAAGCCTCAAGGCCAAGGGCGCCGAGGTATTCGACGCTGCCGGCTGCGTGGTCGCTCCCGGTTTCATCGACCTCCACACTCACCTGCGCGAACCCGGCCGCGAGGACAAGGAAACTATCGCCACCGGCGCCCAGGCCGCCGCGGCGGGAGGCTTCACCGCGGTGTGCGCGATGCCCAAC
>JAENWE010000184.1 GCA_016650185.1 Vicinamibacteria bacterium
GGGTTTTGACCCGACCGTGGTGGTGGGCGGGAAGCTCAAGGGATCCCACTCCGGAGCGCGAGTCGGGGGCGGTGACGTGTTCGTGGCGGAGGCGGACGAGTCCGACCGATCGTTCCTGAAACTTCATCCGACGATTGCGCTCGTCACCAACGTGGACCGAGAACACCTCGATACCTATGCGGACATGGCCGACGTTTCGGCGGCGTTCGCGGCGTTCGCGACGAGCATCCCCGCTCACGGGACGGCGGTGCTATGCGCGGACGATCCGGTCACCGCCTTGATTGCGGAGCGCGGGCGCGGGCGCGCGATCACCTATGGTTTCTCAGATTCCGCCCATCTGCGGGGGCATTTGACCGTGGAAGCGGGCGGGTTTCCAGGGGTCTCCGGCGCGGGCCCTGCGGGCCCGTTCGCCTTCACCCTCAAGGTGAGCGGAGAGATGAACGCAGTGAACGCTCTCGGCGCCATGGCGGTGGCTCAATGCCTCGGCATCGCTCCCGCCCTCGCCTCGCGGTCGCTGGCGTCGTTCCAGGGTGTGGCGCGACGACTCGAATGGAAAGGCCGGCGGGGTGGCGTCGATGTCTGGGACGACTACGGCCATCACCCCACCGAGATTTGCGCGACCCTCAAGGCCTTGCGGGACAGAAACGCCGGACGGCGTCTGGTCACTCTGTTCCAGCCTCATCGCATCAGTCGAACCCGCTCTTTGTGGAATGAGTTCACCGATGCGTTCGTCTTGAGCGACGAGGTGTGGCTCTCGAACATCTATGCCGCGGGCGAAGCGCCGGAGGACGGGATCACCGCGGAGCGGCTGGTGGCCGCGATCACCGCCAAGGGTCTAAGGGCGCGGTTCGCCGGGTCGCTTGACGAGGCGCTTGAGACCGTTCTCCCCGAACTCCGCGAACACGACGTGTTTCTGACCCTGGGTGCGGGAAACGTGGTCGAGGTCGGCGAGGCCTTCCTGGCCGAGCACGGGGGCGCGGCATGAGCGCCGCCCGCGGACTCCCGATCGGTCCGCCGCCCAAAGATCTGTCTCTTGAGAGCCACTCCGGGGATGGACCCTTTTTCCGACCCGCCCGCCTTTCGAAAACGAAGCGGGACAAACGCTCGAACCTCAAGCGGATCTTCATGGCGGTCCAGATCGGCGCGACGGTGTGCGCGAGCGCGGTGGGGGTCTTCCTGCTGACCGAGCGCTTTGCCATCCCCAATCGGTTTCGAATCGCCAGCATAGAGGTGAAGGGAAACAACTTCCTTTCCGAGGGTGAAGTGCGGGAGATGCTCGGGCCGGCCATGGGCTCCAACCTGATCAGCGCGGACCTTGAGGGCCTGCGCTCGAATCTCGCGGCCTCTCCCTGGGTGGGCGGCGCGGTGGTGCGACGGAAACTCCCCGACACCCTCTTGGTAGACGTGACGGAGCGGTTCCCCATCGCCCTCGCCGAAGCGGAACAGCTTTACGTCATGGACGCCTCGGGCGAACTGATCGACCTGCTCGGGCCGCGCACCGCCAGCTTCGATCTACCGGTCATCCGAGGTCTGGCCGGCGTTTCCGTGGATGTCCGGCGTGACCGCGCGCGTCGGGCCAGCTCCTTGCTTGAAGATCTGGGCGACCTCTCTTCCGAGGTCTCCGAGATCTCCGTGGACCGCTCAGGAGACCTGCTGGTGGTCCTGCGCGGCGATGGTTCGGTTCTGAAACTCGCCGAGCCGCCTTATCGAAAACGCGTCTTGTCCTTCCTGGCCCTCCGGCAGAAGCTGCGCGAGCGTTGCCCCGATGCCGAATACTTCGACTTGCGCTTCAAGGACCGGATCTACGCGAAGCCCGCGTCCGACGACCTGAAGACTGACCTGACGCCCCAAACCCCCGACTAGTACCAGAGAATAAGGAACCGAAGAACCATGGCTCGGAAAAACGACCGGTACATCACTGGACTCGACATCGGAACTCACAAGGTCTGCGCGATCATCGCGGAGGCGATGGACGATCGCCGACTCAACGTGGTCGGAGCGGCCCACACCGAATCGAAGGGCGTGCGCAAGGGTGTGGTCATCAACCTGGACGCCACCGTCGAGTCCATCAAGAGGGTCATCGAACAGGCCGAGTTGATGGCGGGGGTCGAGGTTCAACAGGCCTCCGTGAGCATCGCCGGAACTCACATCAAGAGCGTCAACTCGCGCGGAGTGATCGCGGTGTCGGCCCGGAATCGGGTCATCGAGAAGGAAGACATCCGGCGCGTGATCGACGCCGCGAAGGCGGTTTCCATCCCGCCCGATCGCCAGATTCTTCATGTTCTGGCCCAGGAATACGTGGTCGACGACCAGGAGGGGATCGGCGATCCGAGCGGGATGAGCGGGGCGCGGCTCGAAGCCAATGTGCATGTGGTGACGGCGTCGTCCACCTCGACCCAGAACACGATCTCGTGCCTGCATCGCGCCGGGCTCGAGGTCGAGAGCACGGTCCTTGCTCAGCTCGCTGCCGCTGAAGCCTGCGTCACTCAGGATGAGAAGGACCTTGGCGTGGCGGTGGTGGATATCGGCAGCGGCACCGTCGATATTGCCATCTTCGAGAAGGGTTCTTTATGGCACACCGCCGTGCTCCCCATCGGGGGCGAACACTTCACCAATGACGTGGCGGTGGCGCTGCGCACCGGCGTCACTGAAGCGGAGCGCGTGAAGAAGAAACACGGGTGCGCCCTCGTCTCTCTGGTTCCCGAGGAGGACATGATCGAGGTCCAGAGCGTCGGCACCAAGAAGGCCAGGATCATGGGCCGTCAGCTTCTGGCCGAGGTGCTGCAGGCCAGGACCGAGGAGGTCTGCCAGCTCGTTCTGGCCGAGATTCGAAAGTCGGGGTTCGACCAGTCTCTCAACGGTGGCATCGTGCTGACCGGAGGCGGGTCGATGCTCGAAGGCATGGTCGAGATAGGCGAACAGATTTTCGACCTTCCCGTGCGCCTGGGCACGCCTTCAGGGATCACTGGCCTCGTCGACGTGGTCTCGTCGCCCGCTCACGCGACCGCCGTGGGTCTGGTTCTGCGCAGCCATCGCGCCCGGCTTGGAGAAGGTCGTTTGCTCCAGGAAATGAGGGGAACGGGCACGTTCGGAAAACTGACAGGCCGGCTCAAGGACATGTTTTCGGGTCTTTTCTAGGGACTCCATGACCCCAAAGGCATCACTGACCACCCTCTCGGCGGAGGGGTTCTTCGTCCGACGTGAGGACCCTCACCGCGATCGGGAGCCGGAACTGCGAGAGTCGCTTGAGTGCGAGATGTGCGGGGCTCCGGTCATCGCAAACCACTGCAAACGAATTTGTTTGCGCTGTGGCTTCATGACCGGATGCTCCGAAGGAATTTAGCCTTAAACTTGGGGATCGACTTTTTCTCCGCGAAGATGATCCGTTCCGGGGTTTTTGGCTTCTGGGAGGCTTGATGAGCGCACAAGAAAAAATCTCGCGCATCGTCCTTGCCGAGGATGAGGCAAGGGGCGCCTCCATCAAGGTGGTGGGCGTCGGGGGCGGCGGCGGGAATGCCATCACGCGCATGATGGAAGCGGGACTTCACGGGGTTGAGTTCATCGCGGTCAACACCGACCTGCAGGCCCTGAAGTCGAATCGCGCTCCGGTGAAGATCCAGATCGGCGGCAAGCTGACCAAAGGCCTCGGCGCCGGCGCGAACCCTGACGTGGGCCGGCAGGCCGCAGTCGACGATACCGAGAAACTCGCGGACGCTCTCGAGGGCGCCGACATGGTTTTCATCGCCGCCGGGCTCGGGGGCGGCACGGGCACGGGCGCGGCTCCCGTGGTCGCCTCGATCACCGGCCAGTTGAGCGGGGGTGAGAACAGCCTCCTGACCGTCGCGGTGGTGACCCTGCCTTTCAAGCTCGAAGGCAAGCGCCGCATGGATCAGGCTCTCGAGGGCCTGGCCAAGCTGCGAGAGTCGGTCGACTCGGTGATCGTCATTCCCAACGATCGCCTCCGGGAGACGGTCGCCCGTCAGACCCCGGTTTCCGAGGCTTTCCGGATGGCCGACGATGTGGTGCGTCATGCGGTTCAGGGCATCTCCGACATCATTACCATCCCGGGTCTGGTCAATCTTGATTTCGCCGATGTGCGCGCGGTCATGAAGAACATGGGCGCCGCGGTCATGGGCACGGGTGTCGCCGAGGGCGACAAGCGAGCCATCGAGGCGGCCAGGCGAGCCATCGAGAATCCGCTCCTCGACGACAGTTCCATCGAAGGAGCGCGCGGCATCATCGTCAACATCACCGGCGGCCCGGATCTTTCCCTCGACGAGGCGTCAGAAGCCACCGAGTACATCACCCGAGCGGCCGATCCGGAAGCGAACGTGATCTACGGCATCGTGATCGACGACCAGATGCGCGACAAGGTGAAGGTCACGGTGATCGCCACCGGCTTCCGGCGCGCCGCTCTCCCCGTGACTCCGGTCGATCTTTCAAACTATCGATTCGGCGACGGATCAGCCCCCGCCTCGGCTGCGCCGGCCGCGCCGGCCCCCGCAGGGGCGGCCCCGGCGGTTCAGGCACAGACCGCCTCCGCTCCCCAGGCCAATCCGTCATCGTTTTACCGAAAGACCCCCGCCCATCCGCTGGCCGCGCCCAGCGCCGCCGGAACCGACACGGGCAACCTGGATGTGCCGACCTTTCTGAGAAAACAGGGCAACGGCTGATAGGCGCCAACCGGCGAGCGCCTATAAGGTACTCGCTTGGTCAAGACCCTCCCATTGCCCACCGACGAGGATTTCCGGCGCTCACGCCTTTCGTCTGAGATCCACCTGAAAACGGCGAAGGCCCACGGGTCGCTTCGGGTCGCACTCGCCTACCCGAACCTCTACTACGTCGGGATGTCGAATCTGGGGTTCCAGGGCGTGCACGCCCACTTCAACAGCTTCGAGGAGATCGTGTGCGAGCGCGCCTTTCTGCCCGAGGAGGAAGAGCGCGCATCGGTGCGGACTCTGACGAGCTTTGAGACCGCGACACCGCTGCGCGACTTCGATGTGGTGGCCTTCAGCGTGGCCTTCGAGAACGACTACCTGCACGTGGTCCAGATGCTCCGGATGGCGGGCATTCCTCTCAGGGCCAAAGATCGCGGTCGCCGCGATCCGCTGATCTTGATCGGCGGCTCCGCGAGCTTCCTCAATCCAGAGCCTCTGGCGCCCTTCGCGGACGTGATCGCCATCGGAGAAGGCGAAGTGCTGGTGCCGAAGATCGTCGAAGCGTGGCTGGGGAACGGCGGCGAGCGTCTCGGCATCGACGCGCTGAAAGAGAAGGACGGTTTCTACGTTCCGGAACGCCACGCGGTTCACTGGAACCGAGATGGAACCGTGGCGCGGGTGGACGGTCCTGGACGCGTCATGCGCCAGCGCGCATATCCGGGTGCCATGGACCTCCCTCAGACCACCATCCTCACCCCGCACACCGAGATGTCGATGAAGTTCATGATCGAGATATCGCGCGGCTGCCCCTGCATGTGCCGGTTCTGCTGGGCCGGATACAACTATCTGCCCGTCCGGGGATTCTCGCGGGCCACCATCGTGGAGCGCGCCAAGCAGGTGCGGGCTCACACGGACAAGATCGGCCTCGTCTCCACCGCCGTCTGTGATCATCCGGAGATCAACGAGATCGTGGACGACCTCGCGGGGCTCGGCTTCCAGGTTTCGGTGGCGTCGTTGAGGCTGGACGACCTCTCCCCAGAGTTTGTATTCAAGCTCGTCGATACAGGGGTGGAAGGCCTCACCCTGGCTCCAGAGTGCGGCTCGGACCGTATGCGCAAGGTGTTGAACAAGCAGTTCACCAACGAAGACATTCTGTCCCGCGCGCGCTGGATCTTCGAGAACGGCATCCAGAATCTGAAGCTCTATTTCATGGTCGGGCTTCCGTTTGAAACCCACGCCGATGTCGAGGCCATCGTGACCCTGACCGAGCAGATCCGTCAGATCATGCTCGAGGTGGGCAGGCCGCGCGGTCGAATCGGGCGAATCCACCCGTCGGTCAATCCGTTCGTCCCTAAACCGGGCACGCCGTTTCAGTGGCTTCCCATGGAGAACGTCAAGGAGACGGACGACAAGCTTCAGTACTTGCGCAAGGCCTTCGCGAAGATCCCCAACGTTGAGGCCATCTGCAAGAGCGCCCGAACCGGCTTTCACCAGACGATCCTCGCCCTCGGCGATCGCCGGGTGGCCGACGCTCTCGAATACGCGGTCTTGAACGAGTGCGACTTGAAGCGGGCCACCAAGGCCGTGGGTCTCGACCCCGCGTTCTATGTCTACCGCGAGAAGCCGAAGGACGAAGTCCTGCCCTGGGACATCATCGACAACGGTGTGAGCCGCGACTACTTCTGGAAGGAACTGGAGAAGTCGCGGAAAGAGGCTCTATCACCCCACTGCCCCGAGATTCAAGGCTGCATCCGCTGCGGGGTCTGCGAGGACCAGCCGAACCCATCGTACCCGTTGCCGGAAAAGTGGAAAGCCCTGGGAACGTCGCCGCGATACCTGAAGGCCGCCACCATCGCCTGAGACTGACACCTCAGCCCTGGGCATAGTCTTGGAGCGCTTCTTGCTGGACCGCGTTGCTCGCTCGGCGCAACGGCGGATTTTCACCACGGCCTGCTAGGCGACGTCGCGGAGCTTCAGCCCTTCGTCCTTCAGAGTCTTCAAGAACCCCTTCTTCTGGATGGTCCGAAGAGCCGACGTGGAAATCTTCAACCGAACCGTTCTGCCGAGTTCAGGCACGAAGATGCGTTTCGTGATGAGATTGGGAAGAAAGCGCCGCTTGGTGCGGTTGTTCGCGTGGGACACGTTGTGCCCACTCATCGGTTTTTTGCCTGTGACCGCGCAGCGTCGCGCCATGACTTATTGCCTCCAGCAAGAATCCCGCCCTAAGCAGCGCGGGGAGCCGTGTATTTTGCCACAGGTTGGGCTTGCGAGCCTCCGTGGGCCTCAAAAAATGGGCAAATGTGACGGTCTCAGGCGTTCTGGGATTGGAGGGCGTCACGCAGACGCGACATCGAATCTTCGGACAGAAGCCTCAGCCTGGTGAGAGGTCTGGCGCCCGCTCGGGCCAGTCGAGGCGCCGAGACCGCATCCGCGAGGATCACGTCGGAGGCGGCCAGGAAGCGACGCCACAGTCGTTCGTTCTCAAGGGTAGAAGTCTGGATCTCGAAATCGTCGGGCAGAAGGCTCTTGAGAGTGACACGGGCAAAGGAAAGGAAGAGCGGACTCTCAGACACCACCAAGACCATCCCGGACGAGACGCCTTCGGGAACCAGAGCTTCCGGCGTCGGCACGGACAGGGTGAAGACCACCAGGCGTCCGAGTGACGCCACTCCCTCGACCCGGCCCACGTGATAAGGAAGAACCGCCACCACGAGACCCGCGGCCAGATGGGGATTCTGGTCCAGTTCATCCAGGGTGGCGACCCGGACCGCGGCGCCCAGCGCCTCCTTGATTTCGCTCGCGTACACGGCGGCCATTTCGGCTGAAGGGTCCACCACCAGAATGCCCTCGGGGGTTTGTCGATCGGCGAATCGCGCGACCGCGTCCAGGACGTCCTCACGGCTCAGTCCGGTCGCGACCGCCTCTTCCACCGCCGCCCTGAGCCTGGCCGCGACCGTGGGCTGAAAGGCGGTGCGCCGCGGACGGGGCTCCACAAAAACGCCGGAACCGGACCGAACCACGACATGGCCGGAGGCGGAAAGCGCTCGATAGGCGGCTGAGATCGTGTTCGCGTGGACCTTCAGTTTCCGGGCCAGCGCGCGGATTGGAGGAAGGCGCGAGCCACGCGGCAGGTCGCCCGAGAGCATGGCCAGCTCGAACTGGGCGCGTATCTGATCCTTGACCGGAACGCCGCTACTGCGCCTGATTCTGATCTGCATCGGCTGCGGCGAATCTCTGCGAAATCAGCTCAGGGCGTGGCGCTTCAGCGGGTCGCGCGACGGACTTGCTTCAGGCTCCTTGCGGGCGCAGCACGACGGGTGAACCCAGCGAGGCGGATTCTTCAGGGATCGATGTCGGGCCGTCGGACAGGTGGTCCGAGACCTCGAGAATGCGGCGCTCTTCAACTCGACGTCGCTCCTGGAGTTCAGCAAAGCGCGCCTCCGCTTCCTTGATCTCGCGGCGAAGCCGGTCGACTTCGGCGCGCTTTTCGGTCACAAAGGTGTCAAGCTCCTGCCGAGCTCGAATCACGGCTTCCTCCGCTCGGAGCCTCTCCGCCTGCATTTCGGCTTCCTTGGCGAGGGCGAACCGCTCGATCGCGTGGTCGCGAAGGACCGCATCGCGAAGCACGTCGGTGAATTCGACGCCGGCCGCCTCGAGCGCGGCCAGGACCGCGGCTGAGCGCTGTTCGGGACGATGAGCCACCAAACGCGGGTGGTTCAGCATCGATTCGACTTTGTCGATGCCGTAGCCATGCGGAGGCGGTTCGATTCGGGCCTCCCGATACACCTCCCCAAAATCCATGATTTCCGCGGCGAGCTTCGAGGCGGGCGCATCGGCGAGCTTCGCGTCAAACGCCTGGGGAAGAATCTCGACCAGTCTCTCGCTGGACCCGTCGGCGAGACCGGTCGGTTCCACCAATCGGACTCCCCGACCAACGAGATCGCGCACTTTGCTCATGACTTGGATTCCGTAGTAGGAGGTTCGCGCAGTTTGCGGAGCGCGTCGACCTTATCGCCCGCGCCGTCCTCTGCGACCGCAGTTTGGCCGCGGGCCGCCTGGCGAGCGTCCTCGGCGGCGGCCTTGAGGGCCGCCTCCAGGCCCGATTGAGACAGGGGTCGGGTGTCGGCGCCTGGGCTCGGTGGTTTCGGAGGGGCCGCGCTCGGGTCGGCCGGAGGTCTTGGTGATTCGGAAACGGAAGCTTCTGCGGGGGAGGCGCTTGCCGACGACTCGCCGAGGGGGGTAGCCATCTCTATGGTGGCATCGAATCTTTTGATCGTCTGAGCGGCTTCTTGAAGCGCGGGCCGGACGGCGGCCGTCCCAGAGGGCAGGGGCTCCACAAAGTAGGCGAGGGAGCGATACAGCCGGTCCTGCTCCATTCTCTTGCGAATCTCAAGATCGGATTGAGCGCGCACAGCGCTGGTGCTGCCCTGGGCCAGACGCTCGATCTGACTTTGTTTCTGGCGGGTGAAGGTCTCCACAGTGTCTTGAAGAGCTTCAGCGCGACTCTCGTTCCGCGAGCGGAGGCTCTGGAGCTCCAGGGCCTTCTCGGCCTCGTGAGCGGTCAGGGCCTTTCGCCTAAGAACTACATCCTGGGACACATCGGAGGCCGGAACGGCGGCGGCATCGAGTGCGGTCAAAAGAGCGCTGCGTCTTACGGACCGATCCAAGCCAACTAGCCGACGGCTGGTCAGGAGTCGATAGACGCGCTCCACTCCGTACCCATGCACCGGCGACTTGATTCCGGCTTTGCGATAGACATCCTCGAAATCGGAGGGCGGAATCAGGGACTGCGCAGACAAGGGGACTATGGCGGCCGGCTGGTCCGGCACACTGGGCTTGACCCAGTTCTCCGAGGTCGTCACCGGGGGGACGGGTGCTGAAGCGGGGGGCTCCGCGTTCACCGCAGGTTTCACCGAAACGGATGGGACCACCTCGGCCGAAGGCGCCGCGGAAGCGGAGGCTTCCTTCCAAAGCGGTCGAGCGGCCGGCGTGGCCAGAGTCGAGGGGGTGGGCTTTTCGAACACGGGGGTCGGCAAGGAGTGAGCCGATTTCGCGATCTCGGCATGAGTCGCATCGCCGTGTACGTGTTCGGGGGCCTGATCCTGCGTGTCCCGGCGTTTCCAACTGGCGGCGCCGGATGAGGTGGGGGCCACGGTTTCCTGATCAGGATTCCACTCGAAGGGAACCTCTTGCTTCGAAGCATTCTCAGCGCCCGGATGAGGCGGCGAGCCGAGCACCTTGTTGAGGAGAGCCTTGAGAGGATTCATGTTATTGAAAAGGGCGGCCCCGTGAAGGGAGTTCCGCTGAAGCCTTGTAGCAGCGCGACTTGTCGAAGTCAACCGTACGGGGCTTAGTATTCTCTCAAGGTCGGGCAAATTGCGGAAATCGATTCCCCGACCCGAGGGGTGGAATTCCTGGTCCAGGGGGCGGGGGCGACGCCGTGAGGCCCGTGGGTTCGCCAACCCGTGTGCTAAGAAGCAGGACGATGCCCCACAAGGACACGGCGCTTGAGGCCTACCGGGCCAAACGGGACGCCTCCCAGACTCTCGAACCCTTCGGGGGTCTCGGGCTCCCGGACGATCCGGACTGGACGAAGCCGCGGATGTTCGTGGTCCAAAAACACGCGGCGCGACGACTCCATTACGACTTCCGGCTCGAGTGGCGAGGGACGCTGGTCAGCTGGGCCATTCCTCAGGGCCCGTCCACCGACATTGCGGAGAAACGACTCGCGGTCATGGTCGAGGACCATCCGGTTGAGTACGCCGACTTTGAAGGCATCATCCCCAAGGGCAACTACGGTGCGGGCGAGGTCATCGTCTGGGACAAGGGCGTCTGGATCCCTCTCGAAGACCCCGACGCGGGCTTCGAGAAGGGAAAGCTCCTTTTCGAACTGCGCGGATTCAAGCTGCATGGGCGTTTCACTCTCGTAAGGACCAAGCGCCAGGGGCAGGCCGAATCCAAGGAGTGGCTGCTCATCAAGAAGCCCGACGCCTACGCGGGCGCCGAAGGCGCTCGTTACTTGACCCCGGAGTCCATCTATTCGGGCCTCACCTTGGAGGAAATCCAGGAGGGATCCACCCGAGCCAAGAATGTCCGCGAACGCCTCATGGCTCTCGGAACGCCGCGCGGGCGGGTCGATTTGAGCGCCGATTTCATGCTCGCCGAAGACGCGAAGGCGCCCTTCTCGGATCCGA
>JAENWE010000185.1 GCA_016650185.1 Vicinamibacteria bacterium
CACGTCTCGGGACGACTTCCCCAAAAGGGCGACCTTCCGGGCGTAGTCGCGCTCCGAGAAGATTCCCACCAGATCCGGCCCTTCGAGCACCACCAGCGCCCCGACGTTTTTCTCGGCCATGAGCTTCAAAGCGTCGAACACCGTGTCCCGAGGGCCCACCGAATGGACGGTTGGCTTCTTGTCCAGGATCTGACGGATCGTCTTCGTCATTGGAGACCTCCTGCGGGAAGGGCTGCCGCAAGCTCCGGCTCACCGCACCCTGCGATTGTACGCCCTGAATCGCCATGCCGTTTTCGCTCGGGCGCGACTTCTCGAACGCGCGCGTCTATCCTTGTGCCAAAAGGAGACCAAAGCCCGTGCCTCAGAACAACCCTCCCCTGAACCCAGCCGGAGAGACCACGCCTAAAGGCGCAACCGGGGAGAGCGGCTCATCGGAGGTCCAGCGCCTGCGGATTCAGGTCCGCCGCCTCGAGAGGCTCGTCGAGGCCGGCAAGGCGCTCAACGCGACGCTCGACCTCGGCGATTTGTTCGGCGTGATCCTCTCGATCGTGACGGAGCAGACGGGCGCGGAGCGCGCCTCTTTGTTTCTGCTCGACGCGCAGCGCCAGGAGCTCTGGTCGCTGGTCGCCCAGGGTCTCGGACGCGTCGAAATCCGCCTCCCCGCCGGCAAGGGACTTGCGGGCTCGGTCGCGCAGTCCGGGGAGACGCTCCACATCCAGGATGCCTACGCGGACTCCCGTTTTGACCGCAGCGTCGACATGGCCTCGGGCTACCGAACTCGCAACCTGCTCGTCGCCCCGGTGCGTGACAAGGAAGGCCGCATCACGGGCGTGATCCAGCTCCTGAACAAGGCGGGCGAGGGCTTCGGCCAGGACGACATCGACTTCCTGCACGACATCTCCGTTCCCGCCGCGATCGCCCTCGACAACGCGCGACTGCACCAGGAATCGCTGGTTCGCCAGCGGCTCGAGAAGGATCTGCAGCTCGCGCGCACGATTCAGCGCAGCCTGCTGCCGGAGCAACCGCCCCAGGTGAACGGCTTCGAGATCGCGGTGAGATATGAGGCGTCGCAACAGGTGGGAGGCGACTACTACGACTTCATCCGCCTGTCGACCGACACTCTCATGGTGGTGGTGGCCGATGTCGAGGGCAAGGGCACGGCGTCCGCGATGGTGATGTCAAACGTCCAGGCCACCCTGCACACGCTCGCCCGCCACGTTCATTCGCTCGAAGGCATACTGTTCAACCTGAACGAACGCGTGATCGAGAGCACGCGCTCCGGCAAGTACATGACGATGTTCTTGGGCCTCATCGACGTGCCGCGGCGGGGCCTCCACTACATCAACGCCGGCCATGTCGCGCCCTTGCTGGTGAGCGAGAGCGGCGTCACACCCCTGAAGGAAGGCAGCTCGGTCGTGGGCCTGCTTCCCGGCGCGCGCTACCGTCGTGGCCACGTCAAGCTGGCCCCGGGCGACATCGTGGTGGCCTGCACCGACGGCATCACGGAAGCGGCGGGGTCGTCCGAAGAGGAATACGGGGGGGAACGGCTCGGTCGTGAGGTGTGGACGCGCCGCGCGCAAAGCGCATCCAGCATCGTCGATGAGATCTTCACCGAAATCCAAGAGTACTCGCGCAACGCGACCCACCCTGACGACAAGATCCTGATGGCCCTGAAGGTTCAGTGACGAGGGGCGAAAAGCAATCGCCTATCATTGCCGGCGCATCGCGCGGCAGGAAACGCGGCCCCGCGATCCTGGCGGAGAAACACCGTGATGAGTTGCTCGGCTGGGCCCGCCCTGGGATCACCCCATAGAGGGTTTTCTGGAGAAGACACATGTCATTAGACCGATACCTCGCTCTCGCCCAAAAGAATGGCGGCGCGCAAATCAAGTTGATCGCAGGGCGCAAAATCGTGGTCAGCACTTCCCAGGGGGACCGTGAGGCTCCGGGCTCGGACCTCACCGCGGCGTCCCTGGAGGCCCTGATCGCGCCCACGATGAGCGATCCGGCAAAGGCGCAGTTGAAGGCGGGCCGGGCGCAGTGGCAGGCGACCATTCCGCCGGTAGGCGCCGTGACATTTACCGCCGAGATCAAAGCCGGGGTCTTGAACGTGGTGTGCGCCCTCGGCGGCGCCCCGTCCCGACCGGCGGCGCCGGCCGGCCCCCCGCCCGCCCCGTCCCACGCGCCCCCCCCACCCCAGGTGGAGGCGCACGGCGGCGGCGACCATCCGGAGGTCTACTTCGCCGATCAATCCACGATCTGCGGAGTGTATCCAGAAGGGGCCGACCTCGACGGAGTGGCCAAGATGGAAGCCCTCTTCAAGACCATGGTAGGTTGGAAGGCCTCCGACCTCCACATCAGCGCGGATGCCCCCCCAAAGCTGCGCCACGACGGCGATATCAAGACGATTCCCGGCTGGCCCTCGCTCTCCGCCGCGGAGACCGAACACATCTTGTGGTCGATCGGGCCCGAGAGGAATCGGGAAGAGTTCAAGCGACGGCACGACAGCGACTTCGCGTACCAGATGCCTGGTTTCGCGCGGTATCGCTGCAACTGGTTCATGGACCGGAAGGGCATGGGCGGGGTTTTTCGCGTCATCCCCAGCAAGATCATCACCGCCGAAGAGATGGGCCTCTCCAGAGAGCTTCTTCAGCTCTGCTTCCTGCCAAAGGGCCTGGTCCTGGTCACGGGCCCCACGGGTTCCGGGAAATCCACCACCCTTTGCGCGATGATCGACTACATCAACCGGAACCGCGAGGACCACATCATCACCATCGAGGATCCGCTGGAGTTCGTGCATGAAAACAAGAAGTGCCTGATCAACCAGCGCCAGGTGGGCGAGCACACGGACGGCTTCAAGGACGCGTTGCGCGCCGCCTTGCGCGAAGACCCGGACATCGTTCTGGTCGGCGAGATGCGCGACCTCGAAACCGTGGCCATCGCCATCGAAACCGCGGAAACCGGTCACCTCGTCTTCGGAACCCTGCACACGTCGTCCGCGCCGTCCACGGTGGATCGGATCATCGACCAGTTCCCCTCTGACCGGCAGAGCCAGATCCGCATCATGCTGTCCGAGTCGCTGAAAGGCGTGGTGTCCCAGATGCTGTGCAAGAAGATCGGCGGCGGCCGCGTTCCCGCCCTGGAAATCCTGATCGGCACGCCCTCAATCGCGAACCTGATCCGGGAGGCGAAGGTGTTCCAGATTCCCTCCGCCATGCAGACGGGAAAGAAGTATGGGATGGTCCTGATGAACGAGGTGCTCCTCGATCTGGTGAAGAACAAGAAGATCGTGGAAGCGCAGGAGGCCTACACCAAGGCAGTGAACAAGGCGGACCTCCTGGCGAGTTTCAGGAAGAACGGCATCGACACCTCGTGGGCGCCCCAGGAGCAGTCGCCCGGCGGCGCGCAGTAAGCAGCCGGGCACGGACTCCATCCGTGACAGTTGGAAGAAAACCACCCCCATCATCGCGAGGCGGTTCACGGAC
Source organism: Vicinamibacteria bacterium (assembly GCA_016650185.1). GTDB lineage: Bacteria > Acidobacteriota > Vicinamibacteria > Fen-336 > JAGNNV01 > JAGNNV01. The sequence goes on from JAENWE010000185.1 coordinate 3,486, forward strand.
CACGTGAGTGACTGTTGAAAAAACCCACCGCCGTCATCGCGAAGGCCGCATCGTTCTGCGGGGCCTGAAGCGATCTCGCCGTCCTGCCGAGACTGCTTCGTCCCATGCATTCCGTCCGGGTCCTGCTGAGGACGACGGTCGAAAACGCCACATATTGGGCACTTTTCGGAATGGCGGCGTCCTCCCAAATAGTCACGGACGGAGTCCGTCCACGGCTCGCAGTGACGGAAAGGGCCTGAAATGAGCCATTCTGCACGGGTTCTTGGCAGCGGGGCACGGACTACATCCGTGACTGTTGGAAGAACCCCACCACCGTCATCGCGAAGGCCGCATCGTTCTGCGGGGCTTGAAGCGATCTCGCCGTCCTGCCGAGACTGCTTCGTCCCATGCATTCCGTCGGGGTCCTGCTGAGGACGACGGTCGAAAACGCCACATATTGGGCACTTTTCGGAATGGCGGCGTCCTCCCAAATAGTCACGGACGGAGTCCGTCCACGGCTCGCAGTGTTGGGAAGGGTCTGAAATGGGCCATCGTGCTTGCCCGCCAGGCCCACACCGCCCTCAGGCCAAACAAGTGAACGACGGGCGCCAGCCTCGCCAATGACCGACTCCAGTTCCCTCCGCCCGTGGGTGCTTTTCACCTTCCTCGGCTGGCTCCTCGGCATCGTACTGGTCATCGCGATGGCGCTCCTCAGCGAGGCGCTCGGAATCCGCGCCGCCCAGATCCCAGTGGGCCTCGGAATGGGCCTCGGCGTCGGCATCGCCCAAGAACGCGCACTGCGCCCACTTTTGGGCGCCTCGCACGCGTGGCGGTGGGCATCAGCCCTGGGCCTCGCGCTCCCCTTTTTTGTTGCCGATCTCGCCCGCCTTCTGGGCGTGCCCTTGCCATACTCGCTGTACGCCACCGTCGCCGTCGCCGGTGTCACCACCGGCGCCTGCCAAGCGTACGTACTGAGCCCGCATCCGATCAGCGCCCCACTCTGGATCCTGACCAGCACACTCGGTTGGACCGCCGGCGCCCTGATGGTCGCCGCCGCGGATTCGCTGGGGAACGTCCCCGGCCTTCGAGGGCTCCTGGGCGCCGCGCTCTATCTCGCACTCGTCGCCATGGGCGGCGTCTTCCTCGGCCTCGCGACCCACTTCCCACTCAGACGACTGGCCTGACAGGGAAGCGGGCGCACGGCCTCGGGGTCAGTCACCCAAACCCTATAGGGGACCACCATCGTTGTTTCAATCCACTCCCCTCGCCGAAGCGAGGGGAGACCCCCATTCCTCCACGGCCGAGATTCTCAGCACCCTGCTGGATTCGTCGGCTCAATGTCTCCAGGCCGTTCAGCGGTGGCCGCGGCCCGTTGCGCGGCGCGGTGTTGCAGCCGGTGCTCGCGATACGGCTACGGCGAGATCACAGCCCAGAGAGCCGGCCGGGGGCGGGCGAGGATGCTGGGGCGCCGCAGCCTGGGCAGAACCGGGCGTCTGGAGGGTTCTCGCGCTGGCAAACCGAACAGGCAACACCCTCCGGCGTCTCGTCGCGCGACGCGCCGCAGGCCCGGCAGTACGCGCCGTCACTCTCGGTCTGCGCGGAGCAGCGCGGGCATTTCACAAACGCGACGTTGAGTGAAACCGCGGTAATCGCTTCGCCCGCGTCTGCGGCCAGCGCATCCAGAAACGGCCGAAGGGCTCGCCACAGGGTC
>JAENWE010000186.1 GCA_016650185.1 Vicinamibacteria bacterium
ACCGTGGACGGCGTGACGGAGAAAGCGCGTCGCGTAAAACTGGAAAGAGCGCCCCAGGTCTTTCGCGATATTCGACTGGGCCCGATCGAACAGGTCCCTTCGGAGCAGGCGGGGGACACTCTCATCCGCGACCGTCACGGGCAGTGGACGTACCAGTTCGCGGTCACGGTCGACGACCTCGATCAGGGGGTTGATCTGGTGATTCGCGGCGAGGACCTTCTGACCTCTACGGGGAGGCAAATCCAACTCTCGCAGCTCCTCGGAAGGCAGACGCCGGCCTCTTTCCTGCATCATCCCCTCCTAAGGCATGAAGGCGGCCAGAAGCTCTCAAAGTCGAACCACGAAACGGGCATTCGTGAGCTTCGCGCCGCCGGTTGGACGGTGGAAGGCCTGCTGGGGCAGGCGGGGTTGGCGCTCGGGCTGACCACCGCGGAGCCCCTCGCCTTTTCGGATCTCGTGGACCGGATTCGAAGGGAGTCTCCCGCGGGCGTCGAGGGGTGAAACGTCGCCCTGGCGTTTCTCTACGGGTTTGCGACCTTGCTCTTCAGGAAGCCGAGGCTCTTGGCCAGGACCGATTTCACGAAGTCGTACCCGTGGTCTCCCGGAGAGATGGAGAATTCATGGGCGATCTTGCGAGCCTCCAGGATCTTGTGCAGCGCTTCGTTCCCCGCGAACAGACCGTACCTGTCCTGTGCGCCGCAGTCGAAGTACAGGAACGGCACTTTGCCGGCGTCGACGGTCTTCGCCAGCTCGAGAGGGTCGTCGGCCCTCCAGACCGCGGGATCGACCGGCTCCCCGAAAACCCCGGTGAAGGCCCGCATCTGGCCTCCCCGCGCGCCCGCCTCAACGGTCGGAATCTGGGTCAGAAGCATGGCCGAGTGGGTGGCGACCGCGCCAAATACCCCGGGTTGCGAAAAGGCGATGTTCAGCGCGCCGTAACCCCCCATCGATATCCCCAGCAGAGCCCGGCCTTCACGCTTGGCGATGGTCCGGTAGTTCTTGTCCACATGCTCGACCAGATCCCGGGTCACCAGATCCTGGTACTTGCCTTTGCCGGAGTTCACAAAAAGGTTGTTCCCCCCGTCGACCGTGACCACGATGGCGTTCAGGGCCACCCCTGATTTCACCAGATCATCGTAGAGGGGGGCCAGGCCCCTGCGTTCCCAGAAAGCCGAGTTCTCGAACATCCCATGGAGCGCGTAGATCACGGGGTATGAGGCCTTGCCGGCTTCGTAGTCGGCGGGAAGATAGGCAACATAGGTGACCGTGGTCCCAAGCGACTTCGCTTCGAACGTTCGCGCCCTCTCAGACGCGGGCATGCTGCGGGGTCCCAAGCCGCCCTGTGCGCCTGGAGGCGGACCCTGGGCCATGGCAGTTGTGGAGATGAACACGGCCGCGACCGCGGCCTGGATGTGCGATGTCTTCATGTTGTCCTAGGGTCTGTTGAGAAAGCGTTGGATGTCCTTGAGCACGGCGTCGAGCATGGGCGCGGTCAGTGTTCCCGTGAAAGTGTTGCGCTGGGAAGGATGGTACGAGATGAAGATCCTCCTTGTCTCGGCCGTCACCGGCGAAAGAGGCAGATCATGGGAGAGGCCGTGGCCGAACGGGAACCTCCGTTTCTTCTCCACCACGCCCTCCGCCCTGAGTACGGCCACCAGGGCGTCGAGCGCGAACTTGCCCAAGGCCAGGAACGCTCGGGGCTGGAGCAGCCGCATCTCACGGACGAGGTAGGGGCGGCAGGCCAGGGTCTCCGAGGGTTCCGGCTTGTTCGCGGGAGGGGCGCAGCGAACCGCGGCCAGGATGTAGGCGTCACGCATGGCGAGAGAGTCATCGCGCCAGGCCGAGGTTCCCTGGTTCGCGAAGTCTGCTCGATGCAGAGCCGGGAACAGGAAGTCACCCGAGGGATCCCCGGTGAACACCCGGCCGGTTCGATTGCCGCCGTTCGCGGCCGGGGCCAGGCCCACGATCATCAGGCGAGCCTTCGCATCGCCGAAACCAGGCACCGGCCGGCCCCAGTAGGTCTGGTCCCTATAGCGCGCGACCTTGACCGTGGCCGCATGGGCGCACCACCGGCGGAGACGCGGGCACCTCTGGCAGCCCACGATCTCATCGCGGATCTTGGAAAGCGAATCCGGTTCCATCACGCTCAAATGTAACTCGTGAACCTCGAGCCGGGCGAATGGCTCACATCTGAGAGAATTCACTCTGAGCGCAGCCAACCGTCTGCGCCAAGCGTTCCGCGCGAATCACCAGAGGGAGGCGCCTCATGATTTCTTTGACCCGGCGGATCAGGCCCACTTCTCTTCCTCTTCAAGTCAGGACAAGGCACCCATGGCCGACCATCGATCGCTTCCCTTGACCGACCTCTCTGAGGACGAGAAACTCTTTCAAGACACCGTCCGCAGCTTCGCCGAAGAGCGCATTCGCCCTCTGGTGTCCAAGATGGACCAGGAGGCGAGCATGCCTCGCGACCTCATCGACGCCTGTTTCGATCTGGGTCTCATGGGCATCGAGATCCCCGAGGCCCTCGGGGGGGCGGCCTCGACCTTCTTCATGTCCGTCCTGGTGGTTGAGGAACTTGCCCGGGTGGACGCCTCGGTGGCGGTTCTGGTCGATGTTCAGAACACTCTCTTCAACAACGCCTTGTTGCGCTGGGGGAGCGAAGCTCAAAAGGCGAAGTATTTCCCGAAGCTATCCACGAAATGGGTGGGTGCTTACGCCCTTTCCGAGGCGGGCTCCGGGTCCGATGCTTTCGCCCTCGCCTGCAAGGCCGCGGACAAGGGCGACCACTACGAACTGACCGGGCAGAAACTCTGGATCACCAACGCCAACGAAGCCGAGCTCTTCATCGTGCTCGCAAACGCCGACCCGAGCAAGGGGTACAAGGGCATCACCGCGTTCCTGGTTGAGAGGGGAACGCCCGGCTTCAGCATCGGAAAGAAGGAAGACAAGCTGGGCATCCGCGCCTCCTCCACCTGCGAACTCATCTTTGAAGATTGCCAGATCTCGAAGGACAACGTTCTGGGCGAAGTCGGCAAGGGCTACAAGATCGCCATCGAGACCCTGAACGAGGGCCGCATCGGCATCGCCTCCCAGATGGTGGGGGTGGCTCAGGGCGCCTATGAGCACGCGCTCAAGTACGCGCAAGAACGCAAGCAGTTCGGCAAGGAGATCTCCGAGTTTCAGGCCGTCCAGTTCGAACTCGCGAACATGGCCATGCAGATCGAAGGCGCGCGTCTGCTGACCTACAACGCGGCGCGGCTGCGCGATGTCGGGTCGCCTTTCATCAAGGAAGCGGCCATGGCCAAGCTCTTCGCATCCCGGGTCGCCGAGTACGTCACCTCCAAAGCGATCGAGATCTTCGGGGGCAACGGCTTCACCAAGGAATACCCGGTCGAGAAATACTATCGGGATCAGAAGGTCGGCCAGATTTACGAAGGGACGTCGAACATGCAGCTCATGGTGATCGCCAAGCAGATCCTCGGGAAGATGGCATGAGTCTGCTTTCCCTGACCTCTCAGGCCCTGCTGGACCGGTTCGCCTCTCAGGATCCGACGCCGGGGGGAGGCTCGGCGGCTGCCCTGGCCGGCGCGCTCGCAGGGGCTCTCGTCGAAATGGTGGCCGGGCTGCCGAAATCCCGTACCGGCGTTCCGGAAGAGCGCGAGAAGCTGGACGCCGCGAAGGCGTCGGCGGAAAAGGCCGGTGCGCGCCTGCGCCAGCTTGTCGATCTCGACACCGATGCCTACAACGCGGTGACCGCGGCCTATCGCCTCCCCAAGGCCACCGACGAAGAGAAAGCCGTGCGCAAGCAGGCGATCGCGGCCGCCATGAGACAGGCCACCGAAGTGCCTCTGGAAACCTGTGAACGAACCTCCGAAGTCCTCCGCGCCGCGGCGCAGGCGCTGGCTCACGGAAACCCGAATGCGGCGAGCGACGCGCGGACGGCCATGGCTTTGTGCCGGGCCGCGCTGGATGCGGGCGCTGAGAACGTACGCGCCAACGTAGGTTCTCCCTCCCTCGCCGCCGAAGCTCCGCTCTTCCTGGCTCGCCTCGAGACGATTCGCGCCCCCCTCGAATCGATGCTCGCCAATCCAAGCCGAAAGTAGGTCCCATGACGACTCGCCCCGCGTGCCTCGCTCTCCTGCTCCTCCTCCCCTCATTCTCAAATCCCTCAGTTGCTCAGGACATGGCCATCAAACCCAAGACTGCCGCCGACGCCAAGGCCTTCACCGACAAGGCCGAGAAAGAACTCTTCGCTCTTGCGAACGCCGCCTCCCGTGCGGACTGGGTGAAGGCCACCTACATCACAGATGACACCGAGGCGATCTCCGCCGAGGCCACCCAAAGGTACACGGAGGCCGCGGTGGCTGCGGCCAAGAAGGCGGCCTCGTTCGACGGGGTCAAGGTCGCTCCTGACGTCGCCCGCAAGCTGAACCTCCTCAAGGTCGCCCTCGTCACTCCCGCACCCACCGGCTCGATCGAAAGCAAGGAGGTCGCCACTCTGGCCAACCGTCTCGAAGGGACGTACGGCAAGGGCAAGTACACCCGCACCACGAAAGAGGGAAAGCAGGAAACCCTCGACCTCGCCCAGCTCTCGGACATCCTGGTGCGCTCTCGCGACCCCAAGGAAATGGAAGAGGCCTGGGCCGGCTGGCACAGCATCGCCAGACCGATGAAGAAGGACTTCCAACGCTTCGTGGAACTGCAAAACAAGGGCGCTCGTCAGCTCGGCTTCAAGGACACAGGCGCCCTGTGGCGGTCCAAGTACGACATGGCTCCCGACGCTTTCGCTCGGGAAGTGGATCGGCTCTGGGAACAGATGAAGCCGCTCTATCTCTCGCTGCATGCCTATGTCCGCAAACGCCTGAGTGCGACCTACGGTCCCGGCGTCGTGCCCGAGAAAGGGCCCATCCCTGCCCATCTCCTGGGCAACATGTGGGCTCAGCAGTGGGGGAACATCGAGCCTCTGGTGGCGCCCAAAGATACGGATCCCGGGTTCGACCTCACCGCCCGCCTCAAGGAAAAGAAGATCGATGAGCTGGAGATGGTCCGCTATGGCGAGCGCTTCTTCACCTCGCTTGGCTTCGATCCCCTGCCCCAGACCTTCTGGGACCGGTCGCTCTTCGTCAAACCGAAGGATCGAGACGTGGTTTGCCACGCCAGCGCCTGGGACGTCGACAACGACAACGACCTGCGCATCAAGATGTGCATCGAAATCACCGGGGAAGATTTCAGCACCATTCATCACGAACTCGGCCACAACTTCTATCAGCGCGCCTACAACCAGAAGCCCTTTCTCTTCCGCGACAGCGCCAACGACGGCTTTCACGAGGCCATCGGCGACACCATCGCTCTCTCCATCACCCCTTCCTACCTCAAGCAGCTCGGCCTCATCGACCAGGAGCCCGATCCGTCGAAGGACATTGGCCTGCTCCTTCGAATGGCCCTCGACAAGATCGCCTTTCTTCCCTTCGGCCTGCTCGTCGACCAGTATCGGTGGAAGATCTTCTCCGGCGAGATCACGCCGGCCGAGTACAACCAGGCCTGGTGGGATCTTCGGCTGAAGTACCAGGGCATCGCGCCGCCTCGAACGCGCACCGAAGACGACTTTGATGCCGCGGCCAAGTATCACGTGGCCGCGAATGTGCCCTACACCCGCTACTTCCTCGCCCACATCCAGCAGTTCCAGTTTCATCGCGCCTTGTGCCGGGTCGCGGGACAGTCCGGGCCGCTCAACCGCTGCTCCATCTACGGTTCGAAGGCGGCGGGCGCGAAGCTCGCATCCATGCTGGCCATGGGTGTCTCGAAGCCGTGGCCTGACGCCATGGAGGCGCTTACCGGCTCGCCTCAAATGGATGCCACCGCCATCCTTGACTACTTCGCGCCTCTTCAGAAATGGCTGGA
>JAENWE010000187.1 GCA_016650185.1 Vicinamibacteria bacterium
GCTTATGCTTTCTCCAAGCATGGGAGAGATTCAGGGGTCCGTATCGTTCCCGACCCGGGAACTGGTTTCCCGGGCTCGAGGTGGAGATCCGCTGGCGGTGGAGGCTTTGTACCTGCGATACCTTCCCGTGCTCCAGCGGTGGGCGCGCGGGCGAATGCCGCCGCGCGCGCGTGACCTGAATGACACCGAGGATCTGGTCCAGGAAACTCTGACCAGGACGCTGCGCCGCCTGTCTTCCGTCGATGTGGATCGACCGGGCGCTTTCTTCGCCTACCTCCGAATGGCCCTCCTGAATCGGATCCGGGACGAGGCGCGGCGCGTGAGTCGGACCCCGCAGGGCGTCCGGATGCAGGACATCCATGCCACGAGCGATGCGTCTCCCATCGAAGCGCTGATCGGGCGCGAGAAACTCGAGCGGTTCGAAGGGGCGATGGAAACACTGTCTCTGGACGATCGCGAGGCCATCATGGCCAGAATCGAGCTGAACCTCACCTACGCCGAGGTTGCGGCGGCCCTTGGCAAACCAAGCGCGGATGCTGCTCGCATGACGGTTACCCGGGCGCTCGCGAAACTCGCCAGCGCGATGGGATCCTGACCCTGCCCGTGCCGCCCCAGGACTCTGAACCAGACGCGTTCGAGGACCTCGCGGCCCGCATTGCCGATGGCGAGGAGCCAGATTGGTCGAAGGCCCTCCGGGAGGCGAGGGACCCGGCCGACCGAAAAGTGATTGAGTCGCTCAGAGTCATCGGGGAACTCGCGCGGGCGAGTCGCCGCGTGAGCTCAGGGTCGGAAGAAGAGTCGCCGCAGCCGCTTCTTCCCAATTCGCCCGCCCCCGAGTCGCCCCACAACGCCGGGCCGAGCCTGCGCATCGGACAGTGTCTTGGCCCCTACGAGATCATCGACCAGGTTGGCGCCGGCGGAATGGGCGAGGTCTATCGCGCTCACCAGACTCAGCTCGGGCGCGATGTCGCGATCAAGACGCTGCCGTGGCGGTCGCAGATCAGCCCGGACGCGCGTCGGCGTTTCGAGCGAGAGGCTCAGCTGTCCGCTTCCTTGGCCCATCGAAACGTGGTCGCAGTTCATGATTTCTGCGAGGCCGATGGAATCGCCTTCGTGGTCGAAGAGCTTCTGGACGGCACATCCTGGCGCTCGATCATTCGCAATCACGCGGGCGTGACCGCGCCCGACGCCGCGCGAATGATCGCCGATGCTGCTTCCGGGGTGGCCGCCGCCCACGCGGCGGGGCTGGTTCATCGGGACCTGAAGCCGGAGAACTTGTTCGAGACGCGCGCCGGCGAAACGAAAGTGCTCGACTTTGGCCTGGCTCGGCTCCTCGATCCCACGCCGAGTTCGCCTGAGGGAGGGACTCCGAGTTCGGGGGTCGTGCTCGGGACCCCGACGTATACGGCCCCCGAGTGCCTGAGGGGAGGCCCGGCCGACCGGCGCAGCGACGTTTTCGCGCTGGCCTGTTCAGCCTACGAACTTCTGGCCGGCGCCAACCCTTTTCGACGAGCCAACACCGGAGACACCATCGTCGCTCTCTTGAAGGAGACCCCGGAACCGCTCGCTCGAAATCTGGCGGGCTTGCCTCAGGCTCTGGCCGCGGTCATCGAGCGCGGTCTTTCGAAACAACCCGAAGACCGCCCAACCGCGGACGACATCGCCCGGGAAGCCCTGGCTGCGGCACGGGAGGGCCCAAGCCAGATCCGCCAACTCACAAAGGCGGAAAGGCGCAACCCTCTTCTCTTTGGACTCGTGGCCGCGGTCGTGGTGGGTCTCGCCCTTGCGTTCGTCGCTTACTTGAGATTCCGTCCGGTCCCGGTCGCAGTGATCCTGTTCGACAGCTCGGGGCTTGACGCCGAACTTCGCTATGTCGGGACGGCGATCAGCGAGCGGTTGAACGAGCGATTGTCCAAAGCGTCGGGGCTTGCCGTTCTGACCCGACTTGGGATCGGCCAGTCCCCGGTGTCCGATGCCCGAGTCGCCGCGCGCCATCTCGGAGCCCGTCGGGTCATTACCGGTAAACTCACACTGGTTCAGGCGGCGCTGGTTGCCGATGTCCAGATCCTCGATGTGTCCTCGGGTGAAAGGCAGTGGGAGAGGAAATTCGGAGGAAGTATCGGCGACCTTCGCGAATTCGAAGACCGCATCGCCAACGGGGTGGCGACGGCGCTCGGCGTGAGCCTGCCGGGGAACCCACCGGGGCGCGTGCCGTTGGCGGCTATTGACCCTGAGGCTCACCGCCTCTACGCCGAGGGACGCTACTACTGGTTTCGAAGGACGCCGAACGACCTCTACAAAGCGATCAATCTCTTCACTCATGCCCTGTCCCTCGATCCTGACTATGCGCTCGCCCACGCGGGACTTTCGCGGGCCTATGGGGAGCTGAGCTACAACGTTCCCGGCGTCTCGTCCAAGGAAACCAAGGTGGTGGCCCGTCGTTCGGCGGAACGCTCGCTGGCCCTCGACCCTAACCTCGTGGGTGGGATAATCGCGCTCGCTGATGTGGAAGGGGCGGCTTGGAACCGCGATCTGGCTCATGACCTCTACAAGCGGGCCATGGCCCTCGACCCCACGGACTCCGACGCTTACCTCGGCGAGGCCGCCGACGTTCTCGTCCCCCGTGGTCGCTTTCGGGAGGCCCGCGCGGTCCTGAGGAAGGGTCTGGGGCTCGACGTATCGTCCCTGGCCCGCGAGTCTTTGGCACGGATCAGCTACTACGAGCGCGACTTCGACCGGGCATTGAGAGAGTTTTCGGAGGTGCTCGAAACTGACCCGCGCTTTGTCTTTGCCCGCTACCGGGTCGGCCAGGTTCTGCTCGCGAAAGGAGAGCCCGAGAAGGCGCTCGCCCCGCTCTGGGAAGCGGACAAGCAGGCGGGTGGACTCGCCAAGGGCCGGGCGGTGATCGTGTACGCCCTGGCCTCCGCGGGACGTCTCAAGGAGGCGGGGGAGCTTCTGGCCGACCTGCTGAAGGAGCGAGAGAAGAACTACGTTTCCGCGACCCTGATCGCCCTGGCGCAAACCGGACTCGGCCAAAAGGACGCGGCCTTCGATTGGCTGCAGCAAGGATGCGA
>JAENWE010000188.1 GCA_016650185.1 Vicinamibacteria bacterium
CGGGACCTTCAATCGCCTGCGTCAGGCCGGCATCGACGAAGAGCTGTTCGACGTGATCTCCGGTTGGGAGGCTGCAGGCGGCTCCGTCTCCGACGGACCTGTCCATCGAAGGCCAGCCGGACTCAGGCCGTAGCGTCCGGAGCGCCAGAACGGCCCGCTTGCGCTTTTCTTACGGGCCGAGCGGGGCGTGCCCCTATGAGCACCTCGGAATCTGCGGCCTGGATTCTTCCGAGGATCTGTCCGGTGGTGATCTGGCACTCGACAGCGGTCGTGTAGCCGCGCGGGCTCTGGAGCAGGGCGCCGAGCTGTTCTTGAGGGATCATCCTGGCGAGGATTGCTTCGGCTGGCGAGTGTTATCGACCCTGGGTCGTCCTCAGTCGGCGGACCGGCGTTCTCGCCAGTGAAAACCTGGTCTGTGCCTTCGGACCCATCATGCGCACCTGTTCCGGCCCAGGCGTTTTCTAGAAGCCTCGCCGCTGCGGCGGCCGAGACTTTCGAGGGCGATTGATCTATGGTCGCGTGGTCATGAAGCGACGCGACCTTCTCAAGCTCGGTGCGACCGCCGCCGCTCTCGCCGCCCCTGGTGTGGCCGCAAAGGAGCCGTCTCAAGACATCGCCCTCGACTTCCTGCCGCGCGGACTCACGGGCCTCTGGCCGGTGGCCCAGGCCGTGCTGCCCAAAGAGATCGGAGCGGCCGGACAGAAGGAGGCGCTCGCCGCGTTCGTGACCTGGATTCACGATCACGACGCCGGCCGGTATCTCGAGCATGGGTACGGGCACACTCGAGTCGCGAAGAGCGCCGCGGCTCCGGTAGAGAAGTATCGGGCCCAGCTTCAGGCACTCGGGGCCGCGGCTCGACGCAGGCATGGAAAGGGCTTCGGCGCTCTCGATCTCGCGGCGCGGCGGGCGCTTTTGGTCGAGGCATTCGTGGCCCTGAAGATCGACGGGCTCGGCGAAAGACCCTCCGGCAGGCACGTCGCGACCGCCCTGATGAGTCACTACTTCTCGAGCATCGAGGCGAACGATCTGTGTTACGAGGCGGAGATCGGACGCGACTCCTGTCGATCTCTGGCCGGCTCGGGCGAACGACCGGAGCCGCTTGCGAAGGCGGCCAGGTCATGACCCATCGCCGGGTCCGGGCCGATGTCGTCCTCATCGGGGGCGGCATCACCGCGGCCATGGCCGCGGCCCGTCTCACCGAGAAGAGGCCGGGGCTGCGCGTCATCGTGATCGAGGCCGGGCAGCGCCTCTTCGACTTCGAGAACCGGATGGCCCAGCGCGAGCGCTATCTCGCGTATGGCGAGAATCCGTGGCCCGGAGACTTCATTCCCGATCAGGGCGGGCAGGGAGTGATTTCGCGCTCGATGGCGGTGGGCGGCTCGGCCATGCACTGGGGCGGGGTCACCAACCGCTTCTCCCGCGAGGACACGCGTCTGCGCTCGATGTACGGCCTCGCCACCGACTGGCCCATCGAATGGGAGGAACTGGAGCGCTACTACTGCGACGCGGAGCGGCAGCTCGGCGTCTGCGGTGAAGAGCCTCCGCTCCCCGACGACAAGCGCTCGCAGCCCTATCCCATGCCGGCCATGCCGCTCTCCTACAACCTCAAGGTCCTGAAAGCCTGGTCGGAAAAGAGCGGCATTCCCTTCGGGGCCACGCCGGCGGCGAAGAACACGGTCGACGGCTACGACGGCCGGTCGATCTGCATGCGCTGCAACACCTGCGAGGTGTGTCCCACCGGCGCGCGTTACTCGCCCGACTGGACGTTCAAGCGACTTCTCGAACAGAAGCGCATCGAACTGCACGATCAGACCCTGGTGCGGCGCCTCGTTCCAAATGACACCACCAACCGGATCGACCGCGCCGACGCTGTGAAGGAGGATGGAACCGGGGACACGGTCACCTACGAAGCGGGCTTGTTCCTTCTCACCGCCGGCTACGCGTGGTCGTCGCACCTGCTCCTGCTCTCGGCGGGAGGCCGCTTCCCAGGCGGACTGGCGAACAGTTCGGGACTGGTCGGCCGCTACATGACCGGGCACTCCTTCATCCAGGGCTGGATCGAGATGGACGGCCAGCTCTATCCCGGCATGAACGACCAGCACAGCCTGATCTCGCGGGAGTTCTTCCGCTGCTCTCCCTCCTCGCCGTTCGTGCGGCACGATCTGCGCGTCTGGGAAAGCTCGGTGGGGAAAGGCCCGCGGCTCAAGAACGAAGCAGGCGTCGTCCTCTTCGGCGACGACCTCCTCGCCGACTGGAGGAAGAGAACGCGGGGCCGCGCGGTGGCCCGCGTGCGCACGTATGTCGATGTCCATCCCGACCGCGACAGCCGCCTGACTCTCGATTCGACCAACCTGAATCGCTGGGGGGATCCGATGCCGCGCGTCGAGCACCGCCTCGACGACGCGACCAACGTTCGCGCGGGGGCCACGCGAGCGCACGTGTCGTCCCTGTTCGAGCGCCTCGCGAAAGCCGACAACGGCCGCGTCCTGCGCACCCAAGAGGGCGACTACCTCGACCACCCCGGCGGCGGGTGCCGGATGGGCACGGACCCGGCCGAAAGCGTCGTCGACTCGTATGGGCGCGCGCACGATCACGAAAATCTCTGGGTGCTCGGTTCCCCCACACTCCCTACCGGCGGCTGCACCAACGCAACCCTGACCTTCGTGGCCTTGTCCCTCCGGTCGGCGGAGAAGATCGCGGCCTCACTCCAAAGCGGCGGTTAGCTCCTCGTCGGCGGGCGCCGACCTTGCCGAACCGGCGGGCCTTCCCAGCAGGAGTATCAGGGGCAGGGCCGACCAGGGTGACGAACATCATCAGCCGGAAGTCCTGACACCGCGCCCGCGATCCATGATGCCTTTGCCGCAAGTCGGCTATCGCGGGCGAGATAGACCAATGTTCGGAGCGCTGCTCCGACCGGCGGCGATGTCCGATGAGAGGAACTTCTACTTCGCGGCGGCCAGCAGCCCCTTCGCGACTTTCTGCACTTCATCCATGACTCGGAGCAGATTCCCGCTCCACATCTGGTCGATTTGAGCCTCCGTGTAGCCGCGGCGAACGAGTTCCAGGGTGACGTTGAAGGTTTCGTCAGCCCCGTTCCAGCCATCGACGCCGCCGCCGCCGTCGAAGTCGGAGGAGATGCCGACATGGTCGATGCCGATCTTCTTCACCGCATAGTCGATGTGATCCACGAAGTCCTTCACGGTGGCGCGGGCGGGCGGAGGGAGTCTCGCGTCCAGTTCGGCCACTCGCTTCTCGAGAGCGGCGCGCTGTTCATCACCAAGGGCAGCGAGGGGATTGGGGCCACGCCCCGCTCCGCCGGTTCCACGTCCAACACCGCCACCCGGACCGCCCCGACGCGGAGAGAGGTTCGTCCCCGGAGGCAGCTTGAATTCCTCACGAAGGGCCTTGATCGCATCTCGTCGCTCCGCCGAGTCGGTCTTCACGTACGACGCGAAGGCCACGACCTGAATCACCCCGCCGTTCGCCTTGAGCGCCATGAGTTGCTCATCGTCCAGGTTGCGGCTGACATCGGCCAGAGCCCTCACCGCCGAATGCGAGGCGATGATCGGCGCCTTGGTGATTTGGAGGGTCTGCATCATCGACTCCTTCGACGGATGCGAGACGTCGATCATCATGCCCTGCCGGTTCATCTCGACGATCACTTCCTTACCAAGGGGCGACAGTCCGTTCCATTTCCACCCCGTCGTTTCGCCGGTGTTCGAGTCGGAGAGCTGAGAGTGGCCGTTGTGGGCGAGCGACATGTACCGCCCTCCCCGTTCGTAGAATTCCTTCACCCGAGCCACCGCGGTGCGTTCGTCGCCCAGCGGATAGGCGTTCTCGATCCCGATGAGCGCGACCTTCTTTCCCAGGGCGTGGATGCGGCGCGCGTCCGCCACCGTCCTGGCCAGTTCGATCTGATCCCCGGCCAGCACACGGGTCAGCCGGTGGATCGCCTCGAACTTGCTGAGAGCTTCATCGTAGGCGCGCTGGTAGCCGCTCGCCTCGAACCCATCGTCCGCAGACGACTGCCCTACATACACGATGAAGAACGAAGCGTCGAGCCCGCCCTTGTTCATCTTGGGCAGGTTCACCTGGTTGCCCAGATCCTGGGTGTAGTTCCGCGAGAAACCGAAGTTGTTCACGTTGATGTCGTTGTGGGTGTCGAGGGTGAGAGCCCGGTCGTGGATCCCGCGTGCTTTCGCGATGAGCGTCGTCTCGGCGGCCGTGGGCAAGGGCCTCGTTCGCTCGGTTTGCCCCGGGGCGGGGGAACTCATCAGCCAACCCAGCGCGGCAATGGCGAAAACAGACGGTCGAAGACGCGAAAGTTGCATTCAAGGCTCCTTGGAGATGACTCGCGATTATAGAAGGCGCGGCGCGGGGCTGATTCATCCGGGGTCCCTCTCCTTGGAGCGAGTGTAGCCGAGCCCCGACAGCGGGGTCGCGCGAAATCAATCTTCGCTCGACCGGTGGCCGGCGGGGGGCAGATCGCCCTCTGCTAGCCTTCGCCTCGTCCATGACCGTTCCCCGCCCCCTGACGCCGCTCGTTCGTTTCCTCGCCGGCGTCTCCTACCTTCCGGGCGGCGCCCTCTTTCTCGTAAGGAATCCGCGCCTGTGGCCGGTTTCGGTGTCGCCTCTGTTCGTGGCCGCCGTTTTCCTGATGGTCGGCGTCTTTTCGGGCGCTTTCTGGGCGGGCCGAATCGAGCAATCTCTTTTCGGCGGCGCGCTCCGCACCTTGCCGGTGTGGTTGGGATTCGTGATCGTGGCCGGGCTGTGGATTGGCAGCCTGGCCGCGGGTGGAATATTGGCTCTGACCCTGGCCTTCGTCCTGCTCGGCCCCCTCTTTGAGAAACTCTCTCAGAAGGTGGAGGAGTTGTCGGGAATGCCGGTTCAAGGCTCGAAGGGCCTTCGCTGGGAGATCGTCCAGTCGCTCAAGACCGCGGCCTATTTCGCCCTTGGCGCGCCGCTGGCGATCGTTCTCGGTTTGATTCCTTTCCTGGGTCCGGCGCTGGCTCTTATCGTCACCGGACACAATGTTGCTTTTCAAAACACCGATGCGGTGCTTCTGCGTCGCGGCATGGTGTTCCGGGAGCGCCGAGGATTTCACCAGAGGTTTCGCCCGGAGACTCTCGGTTTCGGCATCGCCGCAGTGTTGTTGTTCCCGCTGATGAACGTTCTGGCCGTGCCCATACTGGTAGTCGGCGCGACCCGACTTGTGAACGACCTCGAGGCCGTTCGAGATCGGCCGGTAGACCAGATTGAGGCGGCGGTCGGCGTCGCCGAAGAGACGGTCCCACGGCCACCGGACGCCTGAGGTCCTTGCGGGTTCTTCCGGGACGAGAGGGTGAAAGTACTCAGCCGATTCGGCGGGCGATCGCGAGGCCGAGGATCACTCCCACCATCGCCAGGAGAACCTGGCCCAAGACGTAGGCGAGAACTGCTCCCACACGGCCGTCCGAAAGAAGGCCCTGGGCTTCCAGGCCGAAAGCCGAGAACGTGGTGTAGCCACCCAGCAGACCGGTGGCCACGAAGAGCCGCGCGGAGGGCGAGATGGAACCGGCATTGGCGAGCCCGGCCACGACTCCCATCGCCAGACAACCGGTGATGTTGATGACGAATGTCCCCCAGGGAAAAGTGGCGGGAGTGAGAAGGATGGCCGCTCTTGCCGCCAGGTGCCGGGCCGTCGCTCCCAAGGCGCCGCCCGCGGCCACCAGGATCAGATCGCGCACGTCTGCTGGCCCACGGCGAGGCGTTGGCTACTCAAAGCTCAGGGTGAGGGTTTTGCCCACTTGGGCCAGAAGATGCCGGCTCTCGCCGCTCTTGAGTTGAACGCGGGTCGATTCCACGAACTCGGTCGGGCCCGAACGGACCTCGACCTGGATCACGTGATCTCCCGGCGGAATCGCCAGGTCGGTTCCGAAGCGGCCGTCGTAGCTCGACACCACCCCGTCGACCTTCATGGGCATGCCGTGGATGTCGCTCGCGAAGACCACACGTTCGTCCACTTTGATCCGGACCGTGCCGCTCGCGAAGGGGTGCCGCAAGTCAACGCTGACCCGAGCCGCGCGTCCTGAACTCTCCATCGAGAGAGCGGCGGCGGTGGAAGCGGGTAGAGCAGCGCCGGTGGGCGGCGGCGTGGACACCGGCTGCAGGGCGGCCTCCTCGGTTCCCTTCGGGTCGGCTACGGGCACGGACGGCGTGACTTCCTTCGCTCCTGAGCGTTGGAGGAACAGGACCGCCGCTCCGCCCAGGATCACGGCCAGAGTGATGGCGCCCACCAGCGGAAGTGAACTTTTCTTGCCCGGTCCATCCACAACGTACAGATCGCCCGGCGGGTCCTTAACGGGGGGCGCGCCCGCGGGAGGGACTGTCCGCCTTGGCGATGGGGCTCCCCGCGCCGGAATGGTTTCAAGCGGGCCCATCTGGGTGGCGTACTTCGGCACTTTGCCTTCCAGCAGGAGTTCGAGATCGATCGCGAGGTGCGAGGCCGAGTCGTAGCGCAGATCGCGATCCTTGCGCAAGGCTCGGCTGATGACGGCGTCGAACCCCTTGGGCAGATCGACCAGGTTCGAGGCGGGTCGCGGCTCCTCGCTCAGGATCTTCGTCAGCGTGCCGGCCATTGTGGCACCCTCGAAGGGACGGGTGTTGGTCACCAGTTCGTAGAGCACCACTCCCAGGGAGAAAACGTCCGAACGTCCATCCACCTCCGTGCCGCTGGCCTGTTCGGGGGACATGTACGCGGGCGTGCCGAAGACCTGACCCGCCATGGTCAACTGGGCGGAGCTCGCCTTGGCGATGCCGAAGTCCATGATCTTGGGTTCCCCCATGGCGTTGAGCATGATGTTCGCGGGTTTGATGTCGCGATGAACGATGTGGTGAGAATGAGCGATCTGAAGGGCCCGCGCCACCTTGACCACAATCGTGACCGCTTCCTCCCAGGGCATGGGGCCTCGCGACAGCGCGCTCGCCAGGGTCTCGCCCTTGACGTACTCCAGGGCCATGAAGAGGAGGCCGGTGTCGAAATCCCGTCCCACGTCGAACACCGAGACCACGTGCTGATCGTCCAGGGTTGCGGAGATCCGGGCCTCGGAAAGAAAGCGTTGTTCGAACGAGTCGCGCTCATGTGCGGCGATGGCGGCCATGGCGCCGAAGGTTTTCAGGGCCACGATCCGGCCCAGAGTGGTGTCTCGAGCCTCGTACACCACGCCCATGGTGCCGCGTCCTAGTTCGCGCTCGATTCGGTATCGACCGATTTGGGTAGGGGGTTGCGTTGTCATCGGTAACCAAGTAACGCGATTTCGACCGTAGGATACCGCGATGATCCTCCAATCTCTTCTTCTGAGCGGGCTGGTCTCATTCGCCCCCGCCAAGACTCAGGGCCCGGTCTCTCCAGAGGCGTCCCTTCACGCGCCCTTCACCGCGCTGCTTCGGGACCACGTTCGGAACGATCTCGTTGACTACGACGCATTCGCCCAGGCCCCGGAGTTTCAAAAGTATCTCCGAGCCCTCGCGACCGTCCGTCTCGGTTCCCGGTCAAAAGACGACCAGCTGGCTTTCTGGATCAATGCCTACAACGCCTACACCATCCAGTTGATCAACCAGCATGAGGAGCGCGAGTCGATCCGCAACATCAACAAATTCCTGGGCCTGGTCAGAGGAAAGGGCCCCTGGAAGGAGCAGATCGTGCGGGCGGCCGGGCGGACCCTGACCCTCGACGACGTGGAGCACAAGATCATCCGAGTGGAGTTCAAGGAGCCCCGCATCCACATGGCGCTGGTCTGCGCCGCGGTGTCTTGTCCTCCGCTCCGGTCCGAAGCCTACGAAGGGTCTAAGCTCAGCGAGCAGCTTCACGATCAGACCCGCACCTTCCTCCGGGAACGGCAGGTGGCGAATCGCCTGGATTTGGGGAATCAGATCATTCACCTGTCGCCCATCTTCGACTGGTACCGCAAAGATTTCGGCAAGTCCGACGCCGCGATTCTCAAATTCGTGGCTCCCTACTTTGAAGGAGTGGGGGAGCGGTCGGCCTTTGCGAAAGGGCAGTTGCAGATTGAGTTCACCGATTATGACTGGTCGCTCAATATTCAGAGACCCCGGGAGACGCAGTAATCTAAAAGCTTCCCCTCGATGACCCAATTCTTCCGCTCCGCCAAATTCCCGATCTTTCTGATCGTCTTCGTTGATGTCGTCGGACTGGGGATCACCATACCCGTCCTGCCCATCTACGCGGAGGGCTTTTTCAAGCTGTCCGGGGTCCAGATCGCCGGTCTTATGAGCCTCTTTTTCGCCGCGCAGTTCGTGGGCGCTCCGATCCTCGGCCGGCTCTCCGACCGAATCGGGCGAAGGCCGGTCCTCATCGCCTCGCAACTGGGTACCCTGACCGGAGCGATCCTCACCGCAGTGGCGCTCTCGCCTCTTTACCTCGTGATGGCCCGGCTCATCGATGGAGCCACCGGCGGCAACATTTCCGTGGCTCAGGCGTATCTGACCGATATCACGCCGTCCGAGGATCGGGCGAAGAGCGTCGGTCTGGTCATCGCCGCCTTCGGCCTGGGCTTCATCATCGGACCCGCTTTCGGCGCTTTCATGTCGGCATCGTTCGGGCCTCGCCTGACCTTCGCCTGCGCGGCGCTCGCCTCCGCCTGCACCATCGTCCTCTCGGTCTTCATGCTGAAGGAGTCCCTTCCGCCCGAGAAGCGGACGCAGGCGACGAAGGCTCCGGAACGGTCGACCCGCGACATCATTTCTCATCCGCAGATCGCCCGGCTACTGATCATTGGCGTGCTGGGTCAGATCGCGGTTTTCGCCATGAACTCCGTGTTCATCCTCTGGGTGGACAAGGTGGTCCTGGCTGGATGGTCGATCGAGAGGGTGCAACGCGCCACCGGCGTGGTGTTCATCCTCGTCGGTGTGGTCACGGTGGTGACCCAGGGCGTCATCATCGGGCCGATGGTACGGAAGTTTGGTGAGGCGAAGTCTCTGCTGGTGGGCGGATTCCTTCGCGTCGCCGGTAACGCGATCATGGGCTTCTTTCCCCGCATGTATCCGGCGGCGGCGGGCGCCGCCCTTTCCGGCATGGGCGGCGGTATTTCCCAGCCCTGCGCCACTGCGCTGCTCACCTTCCACGCGCCCGATGTGGCCCGGGGCCGGATCATCGGCATCAATCAGAGCGCCATGTCTTTGGGCAATATCATCGGACCGCTGGTCGGCGGTTTCGTTTACGACCTGAATCCGGCCTGGCCGCCCATCGTCTCCATGGCCATTCTCTTCCTCATGTGGCTGATCGCCTTCGGCCTCACCCAACCCAAAAAACCAGTAACCCCGGCGGCTGCCTATGTCGCGCAGGCCGCGTGAAAGGACTCCACCCATGGCCAATCCAACCGCAACCTTTGAAACCTCCCTCGGCAGTTTCACCGCCGAACTCTTCAGCGATCTCATGCCCATCACCGCGGGCAACTTCATCAAGCTTGC
>JAENWE010000189.1 GCA_016650185.1 Vicinamibacteria bacterium
GAATCAAGGCCCGGATCGTGGAGAGCGATGAACGAGAGACCGGCGTGCGGGTGCTCTTGAACCTCGGTCACACTCTTGCCCATGCCCTCGAAGCGGCGACGTCCTATCGCGTGTTCACCCATGGCGAGGCGGTGGGATACGGGATGGAGTTCGCGGTGGACCTGAGCGAGGCTCTTGGACTGACTGGCGCCGTCGCGGCTCGGGAGTTGCGAGAGACCATCGCGGGCGCCGGGTCCCGCACCCCTCTTCCACCTTCGTTGGCGACGAAGGCTCGAAAGGCCCTTCTGAAGGACAAGAAGCGACAGGGCGCGAAATTGGGGGAGATCCTTCTAGCCGGGCCTCAGGAACCGAGGATCCATCTGATGGATGTCGATTCCTTTGCCCGGGCGGCGGTCGATTGGCTGCGGCGGAGGACGAGCCGCGGAAAGTCAAGGATTAGAGCGACCGCCCCGGATCGAGCTACCGGCCGCCCCCCGATCCGCAGGCGCAGGTCTTGACCGAGATGTCCCTGACGTTCTTCAAGTCCATCCCCGAAGGAGCTTCATAAGCGATCTTGACCACCGCAGTCTCGGACTTGTTCGTTTCGAATTCGCCGGTCACGGTCCGGGACCGCATGCCCTCGTTGGCTTCAAGGTCGACGACATACTCGAACGTTCCATGAGTCGTCGAACAGCCACTAACCGTGACATTGAACTCAATGTTCCATGTCTTTTCGGCGTTTTGGCTGGGAGTGACGGAGCGCTTGGTCACCACCGCATTGCATCTGGGAGTTTCCGCATTGACGGCGGTCCACGACCCGACCCCGAGTCCCAGTCCGAAGAGGATCGTCAGTTGTCTTGATCTCATAGAGTATTCCTATCTTTTGGTGTGCGAGTCTCTCAAGGCGCCAGGAGCAGTAGCAGCGCTGCCTTCTGGGCGTGGAGGCGGTTCCCTGCCTGCTGGAAGACCACCGACTGTGGCCCGTCCATCACCTCATCCGTGACCTCGAGGCCCCGGTGGGCGGGCAGGCAGTGCATGAAGACCGCGTCATCGGCGGCCCCCGCCATAAGTTCCGGGGTCACGGTGAATCCGGCGAAGGCCGCCTGCCGTTCCCCGTCCTCATCTTCTTGTCCCATCGAGGTCCAGACGTCGGTGTAGACCACGCGCGCGCCGGCCACGGCCGCTGCCGGGTCGTTCACCAGCTTCGTCTCCGGCGCGCCCATTTTTTTGGCGTCGCGGGCCGTGCTCTTCGTGATCAGCGGATTCGGCTCAAACCCTTTGGGGGTCGCAATCACCAATTCGACTCCGAGGCGGGCTGCGCCGATCATCAACTCATGACACACGTTGTTCCCGTCTCCGATGAAGGCAACCTTGAGACCGGTGAGCGATCCGAATCGCTCGCGCAGGGTGAAAAAGTCCGCCAGAGCCTGGCAGGGATGTAAGAGATCGGAGAGACCGTTGATCACTGGTTTCGAGCCGAATTTGGCAAGATCGAGCACGTCCTGATGGGCGAAGACGCGCGCCATCATGGCATCGGCGAAGGTGGAGAGAACCCGCGCGGTATCCGCCACGGATTCGCCCACGCTGAGATGAATCTCGTCGTGGTTCAGGACCACCGCCAAACCGCCGAGCTGGAACATCCCCACCTCGAAAGAAACCCGGGTCCTGGTGGAGGGCTTCTGGAAGATCATGGCCAGCGTCTTGCCCAGCAGGGTCTGCTTGTAGGCAGCCGGATCGGCCTTCATCTTTTCCGCGAGAGCGAAGATCTCTTCGATGTCGTCGCGCGAGTAATCTTTGAGGGAGATGAGATGTTTCGGTTTCATGGGTCGGGCCACTGCCGAGTATAGGGCGAAGGCCGAATCGCGCTTGTGATCTACGGCATAGTGCTGGCAGCCGGTCTGGGCCGCCGGTTGGGCGGCCCAAAAGCCCTCGTGAGCCTGGGCGGCCTGACCTTCCACCGACGGGCGGTCGGGGCCTTTCGCCAGGCGGATCACGAAGTCGTGGTGGTGATCAATGCGCAAGTGCGGGAGGCTCTTCCGGAGCCAGACCCCGGCGAGCGACGCGTGATCAATCCGAATCCCGACCAGGCCGCGGGTATGTTTGCCTCGGTTCGGCTGGGCCTGGCTGCGGTCCAAGGCAAGGGGGCGAAAGGCGTCGTCTTGCTCCCCGTCGACCACCCCCTGGTCACGGGCGAGGACATTCGAGCGGTCGCCGACGCTCTGAGGAACGGGGCCGCGATCGCGGTCGCCACTCACGGGGGACGCAGAGGGCATCCCATC
>JAENWE010000190.1 GCA_016650185.1 Vicinamibacteria bacterium
AGACACCGGTCATGGCGTGCGCCGATGGGACGCCGGCCATGACCGCTCGCGCCGCGTCAAGGGGCGCCGCCACTCTTGCCGCCAGGGTCGGGAGATCCAGGCCCAACGGTCCGGCCTCTTTCAGAAAGCGACCGGTCGTCTCAGTATCAGTTTCGTTCTCGATAATCTGGAGCGCTGCCATCTCCGCCCGACGTCTCGGTCGCGGCATCGTGTCCAACACGCGCGCGCCACCAATGGTGTCCACCGGCGAATATCGGCGAAGCACGATGCGATCGCCGCGTCCGAGCGCAACCGGAGACTCAAGCCGTATCTCGGCCACGGTTCGCCCGCCCTTGGGGAGCTCCGCCTCGGTGAATCGCACTCGACCCAGCGCTTCGGCGCTCGCGGCGTGGACGTGAACTCGCGCTCCATGCTTCAGGGTGAAACCGTCCAGGAGTTGTAGTGCCACGTGCGCCACCCGCGTGCTCCGCAGCGTCCCCTCGCGCACCAGGACATCGCCTCGGCTCAGGTCCTCCACCAGCACCCCGGCCAGGTTCATCGCGGTCCGCTCGCCGGACACCGCGCAGTCGACCTGAGCGCCGTGCACCTGCAGGCCGCGTACCCGGGCTCGCTTCCCGCCGGGCAGGGCGATCAGTTCTTCCCCCACTTTCACCTGGCCGCCCGCCAATGTCCCCGTGACCACGGTGCCAAAGCCTCGAAGGGTGAAGACGCGATCGATGGGAAGTCGCAGCAGGCCCGAACGGGCGCGGGCCTGAGTCTGTAACGCAAGAGAGAGGAGAGCCCTCGAAAGGTCGTCGAGGCCCTGGCCGGTGCGACCCGAGACCCGGACGATCTGCGCGCCTTCCAGGAACGAACCCCTCACCAGATCGCGAGCATCGGCCTCGGCGAGATCCGCCATCGGCTCGTCGGCGACATCCACTTTGGTCAGGGCGATGACGCCCCGCTCGATCCCCAGCAGACGACAGATATGGAAATGCTCGCGCGTCTGCGGCATGACGCCTTCGGTTGCCGCGATCACCAGCAGAACGGCATCGATGCCGCTCACTCCGGCCAGCATGTTGCGGACGAACTTCTCGTGCCCGGGCACGTCGATGAAAGACGCCACCACCTCGCTCGAAAGCGGGGCATGCGCGAAGCCCAGGTCGATGGTGATCCCGCGCTCCTTCTCCTCCTTCAGGCGATCCGGATCGGTCCCGGTGAGGGCCTTGACCAGAGTGCTCTTGCCGTGGTCGATGTGGCCCGCGGTTCCGACGATGAAGCTGCGCATGATGGGAGGCCCTGGAGGATAAGGCCTCGGATCTGACTGAGATCGGATGATGTCTCTTCTAGTCCGAGCCTCCCGACGAGCCGGAGTTCCCACCGTCGCCGCCTCCGCCGCCCGAGCTGGAACCGTCGCCGCCGCCACCACCGCCTCCGTTGGATCCGCCATCCGAGCCGCCCTGCGACGGCCCATTGTTCGGACCTCCGCCAGAGCCACCGGGCCCCCGGCGTCCGCGACGACGGCGTCGCCGACGGTCGCGATCGCGCCGGCTCTGCTCGGAACCGCCTCCACCTTCGCGCGGTCCTCGCTCTCCTGCGGGACGGGGCTCGCCGCCAGCGGCATTGCCGCCGTCCTGCGACTCGGGGCGTGACCCGCGGTCGCTCTGTGCGTCGGGACCGCGCTCACCGCGCGGCTCCTGACCCTCGCGCGGCTGGCCCTGGGGTTGGCTCGGGTCGCCTGGCCGCCTTTCCGCGCCGTTCCGACCTCGACCGCTGCGACGACGACGATTGCGACGCTTGTTTCCGGCAGGACGGTTCGGATCGCGAGGCTGATCCGAACCTTGCTGCGGCGGGCCGTTCTGCGCGACCGTGCCATCTGCAGGAGCCGCATCATCGGGGCGCGGACCGTCGTTGGGCCGGGTGTTCTCGCGGCCGTTTTGCGGATCTCCAACCCGTCCGTCCTGCGGGGGTCGCGGTCCCCGGGTCTGATCTCGACCGCGTCGCGCCTGCTGCTGCGGACGCGGCTGATCGCGGCCGGAAGACTGCGGCGGCTGGGCCTGCGGCTTGGCTCCCGGGGGCGGCGCGCCAGCTTGCGGCTTGCGCTTCTTCTTTCTGTCGTTGGGTCTCCCGGGACGACGGCCGTTGTTGCCAGACCGACGCTCACCCTCACGACGCGGACGGTGGGCGTGCAGCTCTTTTTCGGAGCCCCACGTGACTTCGCCACCGCCGGAATTGTCTTCCGGCATGAAGGGCGTGGCTAGATCCGAGGCTTCGTCACCCTGGTCTTCATCTTCATCTCCATCGGCATCATCTCCATCGGCATCATCTCCATCGGCATCATCTCCATCGTCATCGTCGTCTTCTTCGTCGTCGTCTTCGTCCTCTTCGTCGCCGTCTACTTCGTCACCGTCGTCATCTTCTTCGCCCTCTCCCTCTTCGCCGTCATCATCGTCGTCGTCATCGCCGTCTTCATCATCGTCTTCGCTGTCTTCGTCATCGTCGTCGTCCGCGTCGTCATCACCTTCGCCGCTGCCGGTCTTATCGGCCCCGTCTCCGTCGTGGTCATCGTCATCATCGTCATTGTCGTCGCCGATCGGACCAGTTCCCAAAACCGCCGGGGATAAGGGATCGGCCACGATCTCCTCCAAGGAGGCCTCTTTGACGAGGGTCTCGGGCGCAGCAGCGCCCTCGGGCAACAACTGCGGGGTGACCCCGGGGATGGCGATCGAGACCGGCGCCGGAGGCGCGGCGGCGAGCGACGCAATGGCCGCGGCCCGGCGACGCGCTCCCGGATCGTCCTCACGGTCCTCGGGCGGCGGGCCGATGACCACCGGCTTCTTGGCCACCAAGGCGCGCGGCGGAATGGGGCGGGCCATGGTGGGCACGGTGCCGCGCTGCCGGACCGCTTCGTACAACGCGATGCCCGCGGCCACGGAGACGTTGAGCGAAGAAACCTGGCCGAAGACGGGCAGAGAGACCACGTGATCACAGTGCTCCTTGACCAGGCGACGGATTCCCTTCCCCTCGCCGCCGAGCACGAGCACGATCGGGCGCTTGTAGTCGATGGCGTCCCAGCGCTCTTTGCCGGAACCGTCGAATCCCACGATCCAGAAACCCTTGGCCTTGAGAGACTCCAGAGTCTGGACCACGTTGCCGATCCTGGCGATCTTGACGCTCTCCAGCGCTCCGGCGGCGGTTCGGGAGGCGGCATCCGAGAGCGACGCGGTATGCCGGTCGGGAAGAATCACTCCGTCCGCGCCCGAAGCATCGACGCTGCGAATGATGGCTCCGAGATTGCGTGGGTCCTCGACGCCGTCGAGCAGCATGAACAGGGCGGGAGTGCGCGCGCTCTTCTGCAGCTCTTCGAGAGTGAGCAGGCCCTTCTCGGCCACGATGGCGAGAACGCCCTGATGTCGCTCACCGTCGGCGGCCCGGTCGAGGGCCTCACGCGGTTCGAAGCGGAGGGGCACGCCCCGTTCGCTGGCCTTGCGGATCACCTCCAGAATTCGCTTGTTGCGAACTCCCTTGGTGACCACGACACGTTCGATGGTTCTCGATCCAGCGGCCAGCGCTTCGAGAACGGGATGAATTCCGCAGACTATGGGCATTCGAAAAGTCCTTTTAGGGAGCGGTCGGCGTTTCGAGCCGACTCATGAGCGCAAAAGCAAAGCCAGGACCTGGGCGGCGATTCCTTCGCCGCGACCGATGGCCCCGAGCGTATCGGCGCTCTTGACCTTGATGGAGACCTGGCCCGGCTCCACCTGGAGCAGGGAGGCGATGTTGTCTTTCATCGCCATAAGGTGTCCGGAAAGACGCGGCCGCTCGGCAATGAGCGTGGCGTCCACGTTGACAATGGAAAGATGAGCGCGGGCGAGGCGAACCATCACCTCGCTCACAAAGCGGGATGAGGGTGCGCCTCGGAGAGACCGGTCGCTGCTGGGAAAGAGCGAGCCGATTTCGCCAAGGCCCGAGGCGCCGAGGAGCGCGTCGCACAGCGCATGCAACAAGACGTCGCCGTCCGAGTGACCTTCAAGACCGACGGCTGCGGGCACGTGGACGCCGCCCAGCATCAGGCGTTTTCTCGGCACGAGGCGATGGATGTCGAACCCCTGCCCCACGCGCGTGAGCGGCTGAGCGGGGGCGAGCAAAAGACGGGCCCGATCGAGGTCGTCCTTCGTGGTGATCTTGAAGTTCCTGGGCGAGCCTTCGACCGCGGCTACCGGGTGCGACTGGCGCTCCATGGCCATGGCCTCGTCGGTCAGGGCGACCCCGGCGCGAGCGGCGCGCGCGTATGCCCCCATCAGGGCGGCGCGGTCGAAGCCCTGCGGCGTCTGCGCGGCGCCCAGGGAGTCGCGATTGACGGTCTCGCCAATGCGGTCACCCTGGATGAGTTTGATGGTGTCGACCACCGGGGCGATAGGAATGGCCGCGCCATGGGTGCGCACGCCCTGGATCACACGGGCGATGACGTCTGCATCCACAAACGGCCTTGCCGCATCGTGAACGAGAACGACGCGATCCCGTGGCGCGGTCTTTCGCAGGCCGGCGCGCACCGACTCCTGGCGAGTGTCTCCGCCTGGGACCACGGCGCGCAGCTTGCCGGTCGAGGCCGCCTCGGCCCTGGCCTGGTCTTCAAAGCCGGGAGGCGCCACCACGATGAGTGCCCCAATTTCGCCGCTCCTCGCGAGAGCCTCGGCGCTTCGTCGCAGAAGGGACTTGCCGGCGATGTCGATGAAGGCCTTGGGCGTCTCGCCTCCGAGCCTTTCGCCGCGGCCGGCGGCGACGATGATCGCCACCACTCCCGGCGTTCTCAGGGGCGCCGGGGGTCGACGAGCCCGTCTTGCGCTAAGAAGCGGCGCCCGGCGCGACGGTCGAGTCTGGACCACGGGGATTACGTCAGTCCCGCGGCGCGCTCCAGCACTTTTGCGACTCCGATGATGTCGTCCTGACCGAAACCTTGATCTCGGGCCGCCTGGCAGACGTCCCGTATGGCGACGAGGCCGGGCATGGGAGCGGCCAGTGCGGTCGCCTCCTGAAGCATGAGATTCTGGTCCTTGACGAGAAGATCGATCGAAAAATGCTGGTCGAAGTCGCGCTTGATAAGCGCGGCGCCCTTGAATGTGTAGTACGGCGAGGCGAAGCCCGAGGCCATCACCACTTCGAGAACCTTTTCGAGCGGAATGTCGGCCTTGTTCGCGAGAACGGAAGTTTCCGCGAGAGCTTCGAGCATGAACGAGATGTAGGTGTTGCCGAGGAGCTTCACGAACGATGCGGAGCCCATCGGGCCGCAGTGGATCGCCTTGGAGCCGATCACCTGCAACAACGGCAGCAGTTCGGCGTACACGTCCTTCGAACCGCCGATCATGAGAAGAAGAGATGCGTTCTGGGCGCCGTTTTTCGAGCCCGTGACCGGGGCCTCGAGCATGGCCGCACCCTTGGCCGACAGCGCGGCGTCGACCTTCTTTGCGAGATCGGGCGAAATGGTCGAGGTTTCCACGTAGCGGAAACCAGGGCGAGCCCCATGAACCAGACCGTCTTCGGCGAAGATCAGCCTCTCCACCGCGGCGGGATCGCTGACGCAACAGAAGACCACATCGCTCGCCTCGGCCAGATCCTTCGGAGTCGCGGCCACCGAGGCGCCGCGCGCGCGCATGGCCTCGCACTTCTCAGGCGTGCGATTCCAGACCGTGAGCGCATATCCCTTTTCAAGAAAGTGCGGGGCCATGCGAATACCCATCAGGCCAAGGCCGGCGAAGCCGATGCGGGGTTTGGAGCCGGATGTCATGCCAGACGGAGATTACCTTGATGTCGGGGACGCTGCACAAAGAGGAGCGATCAATCCGGGCGGTCCGCGCTGATGCGGGTACGCACCAAACCGACCAGGCGCGCGAGGACTTCCTTCGGGGACATCATCGTGGTGTCGATCACGATCGCGTCTTCGCAGCGAACCAGAGGCGAGTCGCTTCGGGTCATGTCCTGATGGTCGCGCGCCCTCAGGTCTTCAAGGATGGCTTCGAGGGAGGCCTCCCGGCCCTTCGCGCGCAGTTCATCAAAGCGGCGCTGTGCTCGTTTTTCGGGCGCGGCGTCAAGATAGAACTTCACTTCCGCGTTCGGGAAGACGACACTTCCGATGTCGCGCCCGTCCAGGGCCACCCCGCCCTCGCGGCCGAGATCCTGCTGGCGGCGCACCAGTTCGCGACGCACCGCGCCGATCTTGGCGACTTCTGATGCGGCTCTGGTGGCCTCCCGGCTCCGGATCTCCTCGGTCACGTCCCGACCGTCGAGGAGAACACGCTTCCCGGTTTCATCGAAGGATATGAAGGCGGCCGCGGCTGCCCGAGCCAGAGCCTCGGCGTCGTCCAGGGGGATATTCTGCTCGAGCGCGCGCACGGCCAGCGCCCGGTACATGGCGCCGGTGTCCAGATAGGTGTACCCGAACTCTTCGGCCAGGGCGCGCCCGATGGTGGACTTTCCCGCGCCCGACGGCCCGTCGATGGCGATGACCAGGCCCTTTTCGCGTCCGCTGGTCACGCCCCGCCTCCCTCATCGCGAGCGGGGCCCGGCCCGCGCCCATGACGATCCTTGAGAAACCCACCACCGTCGTCGCGAAGGACCCGTCCTGTTTTCGTGGACTGAAGCAATCTCGCCGTCCTGCCGAGACTGCTTCGTCCCATCCATTCCGACGGGGTCCTTGCAGTGACGGAAAAACGGTGACGGCCGAAACGACGTTCGCCTATTCCCGGCGTCACAGGCCTGCACACTTCAAGGCCCCTGCCGCGGACGCCGCCTTCGAGTCGCGGACTCGGGCCGACGCGAAGCGGCCGCGCCGGATCGAGTCACGCCGAGGCCCGAACGAGAGAGGGACTTACCGAGAACCGGCGCGGATCCGGTTCTCATCGAAGTCGAGGTCGAGGTCGAGCCTGAAGCGGAGTTCGGGGCCGCGTCCGGGCGAGGACCGGTGCGAGGGCGGAACGGAGCCGGCGAGGGCGTCGCGAACTTGTCGGAGCGTGTGTTTCCACGGCCGCGGAGGAAGGACGTCACCTCACGCGGGGTCAGCGAGCGGAATTCGCCCACGTTCAAATTGGCCGCGCTCAGCATGCCAAGCCCCACTCGCTTGAGCTTCTCGACCGGATGGCCGAGCGCCTGGAGCAGACGCCGCACTTCGTGGTGCTTGCCCTCGTGAAGCCGCACTTCGACCCAGGAGTTCTCGGCTGGTTCAATGACGCGGGCGCCATCGACGGCCAGTCGCTCACCCTCGATGACCAGACCCCGCCGGGCCCGAAGCAGCGTCTCCGGCGAGGGCGTGCCCTTCACTTTGGCGTGATAGCGACGCTCGACCTCATAACGCGGGTGGGCCACCCGCTCGGCGAACGCGCCATCGTTGGTGAGGATGATCAGGCCCTCGGTGGCGTAGTCGAGGCGGCCCACCGGATAGAGGCCGGGGACGCGGGGCACAAGATCCATGACCGTGGTGCGCCCTTCGGGGTCGGATCGGGTGGAAACGACACCCTTGGGTTTGTTGAGCAGCAGGTAGACGCTCTCGACCGTGGGCTTGATCCGCCGGTCGTCGACGCGAATCGCGTCCTTCGAAGCATCGGCCTTGGTGCCCAGTTCCTGCACCGTCTCGCCATTCACACTGACTCGGCCCTGGGCGATGAGTTCCTCGGCCGCTCGCCTTGAAGCGACGCCGGCGCGGGAGAGGATCTTCTGCAGTCGTTCCATCATGACGTTCAGGAGTCTGACTCATCTGGGTCCATACCGTCCCTTGACCCGGCCCCCGCCTTCGCCTTCTCCGCCGCTTCCAGTATGTCGGCGGCATCGACGGTGGAGTCGAAGGGAAGGTCGCGCTGATCGGGATCCGGCGGGTCCGGGTCGAGGAAAGGCACTTCGATCGGCGTCGGGGTTTCGAGCGCACGCTTGAGGCCCACCACGTCCACGTCCTCTCCGAGGATTTCCGCGAAGTCTTCGATCTTCGGCAGGTCGTCAAGGTCCTTCAGACCGAACTGAAGGAGAAACTCCTTGGTGGTGCCGTAAAGCAGCGGACGACCCACCACTTCCTTGCGGCCCATGATCTTGATGAGCCGTCGCTCGAGCAGGGTCTTCACCACTCCGCCCGACTTGATGCCGCGGAGTTCGATGATCTCGGGCAGCGTGGCCGGCTGCTTGTAGGCAATGACCGCGAGAGTTTCGAGGGCCTGGGTGGAGAGCCGGGCCGGAGACTTTGGATCCAGCAGGTCGCGCACCCACTCGTTGTGTTCAGGGCGCGACGTGATCTGGTATCCGCCCGCCACTTCTATGAACTGAAGTCCGCGGTTGCCCGCCTCATAGAGGGCCTTGAGCTGAGCCAGCTGCTCTTCGATGACCGCCTTGTCGACGCCTTTGAAGACCCGGGCGAGATCTTTCATCGTGACCGGTTCCTTCGAAACGAAGGTCAGCGCTTCGACGATGGCGAGGATCTCCTCCGGCTTGGGGTGCAGTTCCTCGGGAATCGCGTCTTCATGATCGTCGGTCTCGAGGAGTGGAGCGGTTTCCTCTTGCGCGATCTCAACGACGTCATCGGTCGCTTCCGGCTTGATTTCGTTCTCGGACATGGGGCTCTTGGTCTAGGAAACCGTCGTGGTTAATAGGGGGCCGTCGTCCACGGGCCCGATGGGCCGGAAAAGACGGATGGCCTCGAAGTTGGATCTCTGGTAGACCTTGACCCGCTTCAGCCGGATCAGCTCCAGCAGGGCAACGAAGGTCAGGATCATCTCGGCCTTGGTGCTGAGGCTCTCGAAGATGGTCATGAACTCGAGCGACTCCCCCACTTTGATCAGGGCCAGCAGATCGTTCATCGCCTGATCGAGTGTTCTGCCTTCGCCTTCGATCTCATGCTCAACCAGCAGTTTCCGACGGTCGAGGAGCTCCTTGAACGCGGAGACGAGATCGAAGAGGCCGGCCTCCAGCATGTCCTCGCCGGTCTCGTCTTTGAACTTCGGCACCACCTCATCCGGCCGGATCCAGGTGGCGGTACGGATCTCGTATTGCTGTCTCAAGACCGATGCGGCCTGCTTGTAGCGCTCGAACTCGAGCAGGCGCTGGATCAGGAGTTCGCGCGGATCCTCGCCATCCTCCTCGACTTCGCTGGGCGAGACCGGCACCAGCATCTTCGACTTGATGTGGATCAGGGTCGAGGCCATGATCATGAACTCGCCCGCCATCTCGAGATTCAGGACGGTCATCAGCTTGATGTACTCGATGTACTGGCGTGTGATGGGCGCGATCGTGATGTCGCGGATATCCATCTGGTTCTTTCGGATCAGATGGAGCAGAAGGTCGAGCGGACCCTCAAAGTCCTGGATGTCGAACTTCACCTGGATCTTCGGAGCATCATCGGGGAAGGTGGGTTCCCATCCAGCGGGTGCGGTGAGCTTGTGGCCCTCGCTGGTTTGCGCGGGAGGCGGGGCCTCCGTCGTCGAGGCCGCGGACCCGACCGGCGCCACGTCGCCCTCACCCGGCTCGGGAAGGGTCAAGGAGTCCTTTTCCGGCAGATCCGACATCAGTAGGCGATCTTCATGGCCCGATGGACTTCCTGGATGGTGTCTTTGGCCACGACCCGCGCGCGGGAGCTGCCCTCGCGAAGAATGTCCATCACCGTGTCCGGACGCGCGGCCAGTTCCTCCCGTTTGTGTCGCATGGGCTCGATCCGGGCCAGCACATGGTCGGCGAGCTTCGCTTTGCACTCGATGCAGCCGATCGACGCAGTGGTGCACCCTTGCGTCGCCCAGTCGCGCGTCTCCTGGGTGGAGAACGCCTTGTGCAGATCGAAGACCGGGCACTTGGCCGGATCGCCCTTGTCGGTCCTCCGCTGCCGGGCGGGATCCGTCACCATCGTCTTCAGCTTCGCGCGAACCTGGACCTCCGTGTCTTTCAGGTAGATCGAGTTGTTGTAGCTCTTCGACATCTTCCGGCCATCCGTCCCCGGGGTGCGGGGAGTGGGGGTGAGAAGCGTCTGGGGCTCCGGAAAGACGGGGCCGTAGAAATTGTTGAAGCGGCGCACAATCTCGCGCGAGAGTTCTATGTGGGGCGCCTGATCTTCGCCCACCGGCACCGCGTTCGCCTTGTAGATGATGATGTCGGCGGTCTGCAGAAGCGGATAGCCCAGGAAACCGTAGGTGGCGAGGTCGCGATTCTCGAGATTCGCCTGCACATCCTTGTAGGTGGGCACGCGCTCCAGCCACGCAACCGGCGTGGTCATGGAGAGCAGAAGGTGCAACTCCGCGTGCTCGGGCACGAGGCTCTGGATGAAGACGCAGGAGCGCGCGGGATCGATGCCCGCGGCCAGCCAGTCGAGAGTCACCTCGATGACGTTCTCCCGGATGGCGGAGGGATCTTCGTAGTCGGTGGTGAGCGCGTGATAGTCGACCACGCTGTAGAAGCAGTCATAGGTGTCCTGGAGGCGAACCCAGTTGTCGAGCGCTCCCGTGAGGTGCCCAAGGTGGAGTGGGCCGGTGGGACGCATGCCGGAGAGGACGCGCGGCCTGGCGGTGTTGTCCATACAGGGTCCTAGAAGATCAAACTCTGGATCAGGCCAAGGACGATCCGCTGCGGGGGGTCGATCAGCCAGCCGAGCAGTCCGCTGAAGAATAGAACGAAGAGCAGCAGTGTGCCGTAACCGTGAGCAAAGGAGTCGAATTTTTCGCCTAAGTCCCTCGGCAGGGACCAGGACAAAAGGTGTGACCCGTCGAGGGGTGGAATCGGGAGCAGATTGAAGAGGGCCAAGGTGACGTTGAGGATCACGCCGGTCTTGAACACATTCAGGAGTCCTGCTCCCACATCCTGAGGGAGGCCGGAATGCACGGCCACGGCCAGAAGAACGCTGAAGACGATCACCAGAATCAAGTTCGACAGGGGGCCGGCCACCGCCACCGATATGTGTCCGCGACGGAGCGACACGTCTCGCCGAAACCGGCTGGGATCGTAGGGTGTGGGCTTGGCCCAGCCGAGCACGCCAAAACCGCCGAAGATCTGAAGCAGGGGCATGAGAATGGTGCCAAAAACATCGATGTGGGGCACCGGGTTGAGGGTGATCCGGCCGAGACTCGCGGCGGTGTCGTCGCCCAGCTTGAGCGCCATCCAGGCGTGCGCGGATTCGTGGAACGAGAGGGAAAAGAGCAGAACGAGATAGTTCGTCAGGCCCAGCGCGAAGTTTTGTGCGTCGAAATCAGGCATGAATGTTTGGCGCGGCGACAGTCCGTGTTTTCACGGTCTCAAAAAAGATGGGTCTTCCCTCGGACCCGTTTGCTGGAAGCTCTGAGCCTGGATCAGGCAGGCCGTTGCCGAGGCGGCCCGGAACTGCGCATTCACCGCCCGAAAAATCGAGACGTCCAAGAGCAATGAGAATCCTAGCATGCGCCCTTTCCCCTCGGCCCGGTGAGGGTCTGAGCGGTAGACTGCTCCATTAGCCCATACCGGCCCGAGCCGCTTCGCCGGCGATGTTTCCCAAAGCCTTGTTCAAGGCATCCCGCTTCCGAAGCCGTGATCCGGGCCGCGCGGCAAGGGCCGACGTTAAGAACTCCGTCCCCAGCCGTGCCGAATGGAGGAGACGCCCCTCATGAAAATTGAGCCACGCAAGTACAAGGCCTACACCCGACGCGACCTCTCGAAACTGCCCCAGCTCGATCAAGTCCCGGCGGAGATGCGCACGGCCATGAGCGCGGTGTCCGCGGTTTTCCCGTTCCGGGTCAACAACTACGTGGTGGAGGACCTGATCGACTGGAACGACGTTCCCAACGACCCGATCTTCCAGCTGACCTTCCCACAACAGGACATGCTCGAGCCCAAGGACCGGAAGCACATGCTCGACCTGGTGGGCAAGGACGCGCCGGCCAAGGAGATCGAAGCCGACGCGCACAAGATCCAGATGCGCCTCAACCCGCACCCGGCCGGTCAGATGGTCTTCAATATTCCCCATCTCGAAGGCGAGCCGCTTCCCGGCATGCAGCACAAGTATCGGGAAACCGTCCTGTTCTTCCCAAGCAACGGACAGACCTGTCACGCCTATTGCACCTATTGCTTCCGCTGGGCGCAATTCGTGGGCCTCGACGAATTGAAGTTCGCGGCCAAGGAAGGCGAGAAGCTCGCCGCCTATCTGGTCGAGCATCCCGAGGTCCAGAGCGTGCTCTTCACCGGCGGCGACCCGCTGATCATGAAAACGGCGACCCTAAGGCGTTACATCGAGCCCCTCCTTGACCCGGCTCTCGCCCACATCAACAGCATCCGCATCGGCACCAAGGCGACCGCGTACTGGCCGTATCGATTCCTGACCGACAACGACGCAGACGATCTGCTGCGGTTGTTCGAGGAGGTCAAGAAGGCGGGGCGCCAACTCGCGCTGATGGCGCACTACAGCCATCCTCGCGAACTGGAGACGCCTCAGGCCCAGGCGGCCCTGAGCCGGATCATCGGGACGGGTGCGGTGGTGCGCTGCCAGGCGCCTTTGATGCGGTACATCAACGACGACGTAGACACCTGGGCGGACATGTGGCGGTTGCAGGTTCGATTGGGAGCCGTGCCGTACTACATGTTCGTAGCCCGTGACACCGGGCCGCGTGACTACTTCAGCGTGCCGCTTGCGCGAGCCCACCAAATCTTCCGCGACGCCTACCAGCGCGTGTCTGGTCTCGCCCGCACCGTGCGCGGCCCGTCGATGTCGGCGACCCCCGGCAAGGTGGTCATCGACGGTGAGGCACGGATCCATGGCGAGCGTGTGTTCGTCCTCAAGTTCCTGCAAGGACGGAACCCCGAGTGGGTGGGCAACCCGTTCTTCGCCAAGTACGACGAGAACGCGGCCTGGCTCGACCAGCTGAAGCCGGCCTTCGGCGCGCGCGAGTTCTTCTACGAGCGCGAGCTAAAGGAGATGGGCGAGGCCGGGCGCCGCGAGATGTGGCGGAACCAGAGGTCGAAGCGGCCGGTCAATGTCTACACTCAGGCGGAGTGGGAATGAATACGCTCGCCGCCACGTTCGACCCCGAGCACTGCCTGAACCCGGCGCTGCGGGGCATGGGTCAATCCGCCACGGTCGCCATCAACGAGCGCAGCAATCGGATGCGCCGCGAGGGCCGCACGGTCTACAAGATGGGTCTCGGGCAGTCGCCGTTTCCAGTCCCGGAGCCGGTGGTCGAGGCGCTCAAGGCCCACGCCAGCCGCAAAGCGTATCTGGAGGTACCGGGCCTCAAGGAGCTGCGCGAGGCCGTGGCCGAGTATCACCAGCGGGCGCAGGGCGTGCCGGTCAGCGGAAATGACGTGATGGTGGCGCCCGGCTCGAAGGAGCTGATGTTCCTGCTGCAGATCGCCTTCGCCGGGGACCTCCTGATCCCTACACCGGCCTGGGTGTCCTATGCGCCCCAGGCCCGGATTGCCGGCCGCAAGGTCTACATGCTCAAGACCTCGGCCCAGAACGGCTGGCGGCTGCGCCCGGAGCAACTCGACGAGCTGTGCCGCAAGTACGGCGAGCGCCCGCGGGTCCTGATCCTCAACTACCCGAGCAACCCCACCGGCATGACTCTGGGCGGCGCCGAACTGAAGAGCATCGCCGAAGCGGCCCGGCGCAACAACATCGTTCTGCTCTCTGACGAGATCTATGGCGAGTTGCACCACGAGGGGGCGCACGAATCGGTCGCCCGCTTTTACCCCGAGGGCACCATCATCAGCAGCGGCCTCAGCAAGTGGTGCGGGGCCGGCGGTTGGCGGCTCGGCACCTTCGCCTTCCCGAAGACGCTGCATTGGCTGCGCGAGGCCATGACCGTCCTGGCGAGTGAAACCTACACCTCGACCAGCGCGCCTATCCAGTACGCGGCGGTGCGAGCCTTCCAAGGCGGCACGCGCATTGAACGCTACTTGTGGCTCGCGCGTCGGATCCTACGGGCGATCGGCCGGCGGCTATTCGCCCGGCTTTCCGCTGCCGGGCTGCACGTGGAGCGACCCGACGGGGCCTTCTACCTGTTCGTGGACTTCGGCCCTTTCCGGGAAACGCTGCTTGAACGGGGCATCGCCGACAGCCGACAGCTCTGCGAAAAACTGTTGGAAGAGACCGGGGTGGCGGCCCTGCCCGGGGCCGACTTCGGCAGCCCACCCGAGGAGTTGACGGTACGGATGGCCTACGTCGACTTCGACGGCGCGCGGGCCCTGGCCGCGGCTGAGACCCTGCCCGCGGATGCCGAGATCGGCGACGAATTCGTGCTGCGTTACGCGGCCGACCTCGTGCAGGCGGTCGAGAACGTCGCGGCCTGGGTCAAGAGTCCGCTCGAAGCTCCGCAGTCTAGGAGTCACCCCTTGGAGGGGCCGATGTGAAAGGATTGCCGGCGCATGTTCTCCGAAATCAGGCTCGTGACCATGGGCGTCCGCGATCTGGATCGCTCCATCGCGTTCTATGCCGACTCCTTCGGCTTCGAAGAGATCTCGCGGACGAGGGTGGATCACGAGGGTGTGTCGGAGGCCTGGCGGGTTCCTCAGGGCATCGCGGGACGCTTCGCCATCATGGGCCTTCCGAGCATCGAGTCGGGCATGCTCAGGCTGATTGAGTGGACTCCTTCTGGAGATCACGTATGGGCGGCGCCGGTGCGGGTTCAAGACCTCGGCCCGTCTGCGGTGAGTTTCCGGGTGAAGGAGATCAACGCCGCCTGGGATCTGCTCGGCCAGGCAGGCGCACGCGAGAAATCCAAACCCGCCTATTGGGAGGTGGAGCAGAACATCGCGGCCTGGGATTCGCAGTGCTACGACCCCGACGGAACTCTTCTGCATGTCTTCCAGGTGGTGGGAGAGATCGAACGAACCCTCGGACCCTTCGCGTACGGTCACGACGCCACCGAGATCCAGACCCTCTCTATCCACTGTTCCGACGCGCGACGGTCCGGCGCCTTCTACACCGGCCTCGGTTTTGAGCCTCTGTACGACAGAGTGATCGATCACGTCTGGGCTTTCTTCGGCCTGCCCGAGGGGACGAAGCTCCACAACATCAACCTCATCATGCCCGGAGGCCGGCCCAACGGCCGGGTTGAGCTGGCTCAGTACATCAATCTGCCCGGACGCTCGCTGAAGGCCAGGACCGCCCCCCCCGGACGCGGACCCCTCATGATGTCCATCCGGGTCAAGAGCCTCGACCAGGCCGCGGTTTCGATAAGGCACCTCGGGGCCAAACCGATTGGCGCCGCCCGCTATGACTCTCCCCCTTTCGGGAATGTCGCCGCGGCCACGTTCTTCGGTCCGGACGATGAGGTGATCGAGCTGTTCGAGACCTCGTAGGTCAAGGGGCCGGGATGGGCGAAACAACCGATACGCTCCTTCAACGGGCGGGGAGGCCGACCACGACGAGGCCCACGTCCGGCGGCAACGATCGGTAGAGCGACGCCGCGTCCTCGGCATCGAGGGTGACCCGAAGCCGGACACGCTCCGTGGCGCCCAGGCCGATGGCGGTGCCGAGATCCGAGAGTCGGAGGCTCACGGCGTCGGCGAGGCGGCGGAAGACCGAGCGATTCCTCCCCCCTTCCCCTCGCGCCCGCACCTCGAGCGACACTCGCTCCGCGAACGCGATCCGATAGGGCGACGGCACGGAGTAGGACTCCTCCGCGCTCTTCGGCGGTGGAGGCGGCGAGGGCAAAGCAGCTCCCGAGTCGG
The DNA here is from genome assembly GCA_016650185.1 of Vicinamibacteria bacterium. Classification (GTDB taxonomy): domain Bacteria; phylum Acidobacteriota; class Vicinamibacteria; order Fen-336; family JAGNNV01; genus JAGNNV01. The sequence continues at coordinate 15,634 of JAENWE010000190.1, forward strand.
GGCTCGCTCCGGTGGCGGGCGGGGGCGCCAGGAAGTGAAGGTGATCTCTCTCCCGCTCGGGCTCGAGGCGGCCTTTCGAAAAAGCCGCGGCGTCCCAGTCGGCCGCGGGCCTTCGGTCGACAAAGACCACCTCGGGGATGCCCCACTCGAGGCCGTGCGCCGCATACTCGTCGAGGCTGACGCCCTGGAGCATGAGGGTCAGGCTCTGCCGGCCGGCGTCAAGCCGGAGATAGAAGCCCTTCCCTGCGGCGAGGCTGTGCTCGCTGCGCAACCCTTCGACCTCGCGGCGGATCCGGGCTGTATCGGGATCGTCGGGCTGGCTGGACCCGGGCGGGGCGGGGGCGGCGATCGCCCCGAGAGCAACGGTGGCGGCAATGCAAAACATGAGCATTCGGGCACGCATCAGTAGATGAATACGGGCGTACCGAGCGGCGCCTGGCGGAAGACCTCGCGGAGCGGCGCCTTCCCGAGGCGGATGCAGCCGTGGCTGACCGGCCGCCCGAGCAACCGCTCGTAGAGCGTCCCGTGGATCATGTAGCCGTTGCCGAAATAGAGGGCGTACTCACCGAGCGACCCGTACTCGATCCGGTCGCCCGGGTCCTTCGGAATCGGCTCTCCTTCCTCGACGAAGGCCCAGTCGGGCTTCCGCCAGACGGGCCTCTCCGCCTTCGACAGCACCTCGAAGCGGCCGCGCGGCGTATCGAAGGTCCAGACGCGACCGCCCGAACCCTCCTTCAGCACCATCCCGGAGCCCGCCGAGCACGGCGCTTCGAGGACTGGATCCTCGCCCTGCATCAGGCGTAGGCGGTTGTGGGTTTGGTCGATGACAATCCACGACCCGCGCGGCACTTTGCGGCGCAGGGCCGCGGTCAGGCGCTGGCGCTCGGCGGCGAGGCGCGCGGCTTCGCGCGAGGCGGGCCTCTTGGCCTGGGAAACCGTCATCTCCGCGCCCACGGCGGGCACTCCCTCGAAATCCCAGCCCGTCCCGGCGAGGCCGAGGAAGAGCAGGATGACGGGCGCTCCGGTCGTACGGACGCGCCGGCGCCGTGCCAGCGCGCGCAGGCGCTCCGCGAGACGAGGCCTCCCCGCCCCCCCCGGCGGGTTCGCGACCCTCGTCGGTGGCCCGGTGCTCATGGCTTGCCGTGCCGGCGCTCTGCGCCGACCTGCGCGAGCAGGTCGGAGAACGCCCCGTCGCTTCCGTCGCCGCCGACAATGGTGACGCGGGTGCCGACGCCCACCCACGGGTAGAGGTCGTCAAGGTCGCGGTTGGAGAGGGCCACGCAGCCCTCCGTCCAGTTCTGCCCGCGCCCGCCGTCGCCGTGGATCTCGATGAGGCCGCCGATCTGCGCTCCCCGAGGGATCTCTCCGCGCCGCTGCGCCGCGGCGAAACGCTGGCGGTCGGCAGGGTTCGGATAGTCGAGCAGGAGAGCCCGGTGGTAGCGGCTCTGCCCCCGGTCCTTCTTCCTCACGATGCGGTAGCGGCCCTCCGGCGTCGCGCGGTCGCCCTGGCGCTGCTTGACCCCCAGGGCGTTCGAGCCCACCTCGGCGTCATAGATGCGCGCCGGCTCGCCCTTCGCCAGGAGCACGAGGATGTTCTTCTCCTTCAGCACCAGGAGCGCGGGCTGTTTGGTCGAGCGCGACCACGCTCGCGTCTCGTCGATCCAGCCCCGCCACGTCTCGACCTGCTCCCGCGAAGTGTATCGCTCCGCCGCCTCAAGGGCGGGACCAAGCGCTTCGCTCAGCTCGGCTCGGGACAGGCCCGCGCGCTCCCGGGCGGCCGCGATCTCTCCCTCACGCAGCAACGCCTCGGCCTCGAGGAGGAGGAGCCGCGCACCCTGCAGGTGAGCGCGCTGGGAGTGGGGCAGCGCCGTCGCGGCCACGAGCGCCACCGCCTGTGCCTCGA
>JAENWE010000191.1 GCA_016650185.1 Vicinamibacteria bacterium
CGACCAGATCGTCGAGTCACGCTGGCCGCGATCGGCAAAGGCGGCCGAGGCCATGGCCGCAGAGATCGACGCGCAGCTGGGATCGCGCGTGTCCCTTCTGGTCGACCACACCGCGAATGCCGAGGCGATCACCGCGGACGCGGTGCGCGCCGTCCTGGGAGCGCCCCGGGCCGCTCTCTCCGATGACCAGGCCATCGATCGAGCCCTCTCACCTGGCCTCAATCAATACCGCCTCGACGCCATGGACCTCTCGCCCTATTCGCCCCTCGCGCGCGTGGCCCACCACGCGAACTACACGTTCTTGAAGAAACTGTCCCACACCGCCGATTCGCAGGACCAGAGGCATCGGATGACCCCGGCGTCAAGGCCGATGCTGACCCTCACCCACACCCAGGCGCCCGACGTGATCGTGCCGCCGCTTATCGCCGCCAATTCAGAAGCGCGCGCGGTGTTCAACGATGCGATCGCGGAGGCCTGGGTGGCCAAGGAAAGGCTGCTGTCGATGGGCGTCCGCGACGAGCAGGCGGTGTACGTCCTGCCCAATGCGACCGCCCTTCGCTTCCATGAATCCGGGTCGCTCATGTACCTCGCCCACAAGTGGGTGATGCGCACATGCTTGAACGCGCAGGAAGAGATTTACCGCGCCTCCATGGATGAGCTGGAACAGGTCCGAGCCGTGCATCCACGGCTCGCGAAACACATGGGGCCGCCCTGCGTGCTGCGCCGCGGCCGGATCACCCCAACCTGCACGGAAGGCGAGCACTTCTGCGGCATCCCGGTTTGGCGTGACTTCCCGAATATCACACGCAGGCTTTAGCCTGAGGCCTCGCGTGACCCAAGAATCAATGTTGTCCGGGTGGGGCCGCGTGTTCGGTCCGGGACGCGAGGTCGCTTCCGAAGACGTCGAAGCGATCACCCGGGACGCGACCCTGACGCGCGGTCTGGCTCGCTCCTACGGCGACTCATCCCTCCCTCACCCCTCGGATGGCGTGGTGGCCTCGTGTCGCCTGGCCGATCGGATCCTCTCCTTCGACGAGGCATCCGGCGAGGTCAAGGCGGAATCGGGCTTCTCCCTGCTTCAGCTCAATCGCACGTTCTGGGGGCGCAACTTCGCGGCGCCGGTGGCGCCCGGCACGCAGTTCATCACCCTCGGCGGGATGGTTTCGGCGGATGTTCACGGCAAGGACCATCACGCGACGGGCGGCTTCGGCGCCCATGTCCGCGAGATCCGGATGCGTCTGGCCAGCGGCGATATCGTGACCGCCTCGCGCACAGAGAACGCCGACCTCTTCAAGGCCACCATCGGAGGCATGGGTCTGCTTGGTCACATTCTCGATGTCACCTTCAAGATCCCACGCATCCCTTCGCCCTGGGTAGCGATCGAAACCGAGCGCATGCCGGACCTCGAGTCCTACCTCGCCGGTCTCAAGGACGCGGCCGGGCGGTTCCCGTTCACCATGGGGTGGATCGATACCCTGGGCGCCGCGGGAAAACTGGGGCGCGGCGTATTGATGCGGGGCCGATGGGCCGATCCTCACGAAGCGCGGCCCGGCGTCCCGCAGCCGCTTCAGCGCCCCGGCCTGCCCTTCGTGCTGCCCGAATTCGCGATCTCGCGCATGACCGTCGCCGCGTTCAACAGTTTCTACTACGGCATTCATCCGTCTTCGATGCGCCGCAAGGTGGCACACCCGGAGGCGTTCTTCTACCCCCTCGACGCCATCCGTAACTGGAATCTCCTCTACGGACGCCGCGGTTTCACGCAGTACCAGTGCGTCATCCCGGAGGCTGCGGGACCGGAAGGGGTCAAGAGTTTCGTGAGCTTGCTTCGACGGACAGGGGGCAGTTCCATGGTCTCCGTCATCAAAGACTGTGGAGACGAAGGCGAGGGGCTGCTCTCCTTCCCGATGAGAGGCACGTCGGTCGCCGCCGACTTCCCGGCGCGAGAGAGGGTGCAGCAGATCGTCGATACCTTGAACGGGCATCTCATTGAACTCGGCGGCCGGATCTACCTCGCGAAGGACCGCTTCACGCGGGCCGAGGATTACCGGAAGATGGACGCGCGCATCGACGCCTGGAAAGAGGTGAAGCGAAGGTATGACCCCAAGGGTCGACTTCGCAGTGCGCAATCGGCGAGACTGGAACTCACATGAAGGTTGTGACTCTAGGGGCGACCCGCGGCATCGGCCGATCGCTGGCCCGGCTGCTCGCCGCGCGCGGCGACTCCATCCATGTCCTCGGCCGGAATCAGGAGGACATCGCGAAGTGCGCGGAAGACCTGAAGGTGCGGGGGGCCGCGAAAGTATCGACCGGCCTGTGCGACCTGATGGCGCCTTCGATCTTCGGTCCGGCTCTGGAGGCCGCCGACGCCGACCTCGGCGGTTTCGACACGGTGATCCTGAGCGCGGGCATCTTCGGGACCCAGAACGAACTCGCCGAAGATCGCGCCCGGGCCGCCGCCGTTCTCACCGCCAACTTCACCAACACCGTCCTCTTCTGTGAGGAGGCGCGAGTGAGACTTCTCGCTCGCGGCGGCGGACGACTCGCGGTTTTCTCGTCGGTGGCGGGCGAACGCGCGCGCAAACCGGTGGTGATCTACGGCTCCACCAAGGCCGGCCTCTCCGCTTACCTCGAGGGCCTCGACCACCTGTACCGCGCTCAGGGTCTGATCACCACCACGGTCAAGCCGGGGTTCGTCAGGACCTCGATGACCCAAGGTCTCAAAGAGCCCCCGTTCGCAGGCGATCCCGATGATGTGGCGAAGACCGTGCTCTCCGCCATTCTCCGAGGCGCTCCGGTGGTGTACGCGCCCTCGATGTGGGCGCTGGTCATGATGGTGATTCGTCTTCTCCCCCGCGCGGTGATGCGACGCGTGACCTTCTAGAGCGAACAGATGGAGATGGGTTCGACATCGCTGCTGGTGGCGGCGACTGCGATCGGGGCGCTGGCCTTCCTGGCCCGGACCGCGGTGCTCTTCGGACGGGAGCCGGGCGGCGTCGATTCCTGGTACTACCTCGCTTATGCGCGCGCCTTCCGCAAGGCGCCCGGCCTGCGCGTTTCGCTCCCGCAGTATCTGCTCCAGGACCTGGAGCAGTCGTACGCGCCGGTCTTTCCCTCCCTTCTGGCCATTCTGCCCGAGAGGATTCTGGCTCGCAGTTTCTGGGCCATCTCACCAGGGGTCGACTGCCTGACACTGATCATGCTCTTCCTCCTCGCCCTGAAGCTCACCGCCGAGCCCACGGTGGCGCTGATCGCGACCCTCGCCTATGCCGTGTCGCCTACTCTGATCTCCGAGACCCGGGCTCTGACTCCCCGCAGCTTCGGCGTCTTTCTGCACGCCCTCAGTCTGGTGCTGCTTCTGCGCGCGGTGCTCGGTGTCCCTCACTGGACCTGGACCGCGGCCGCTCTCCTCTCTGGAGCCCTGCTGTTTCTCTCTTCGGCCACGGCCATGGCCTCTTACATCTTCGTGGCCGTCTCGCTGTCGCTCGCCTTCACGGAACCGCGCTACCTTGCTCTGCCCTTCGTGTCGATGGTGGTGGCCTGGGTCTTGTCAGCGGGGCACCTCGGGCGGGTGTTTGCGAACTACGTCCACGCCGTCCGCTTCTGGGTGCGTCAGCGCAAGCTCTTCGGATCGCATCCCATTCTCGACGCCCCGGTCTATGGCGGGCCGCGACCACGGGCCACCTCCAGGCCGCAGGATCTGGGGTTTCTTGGCCAGGGCTTCGGCCCTCAGATGCTGAGACTCCTGGGTGAGAATCCTTTTCTACTGGTGCTGCCCCTCGCCAAGACGTCCAGCGGGCCATGGTTCTCCAGCATGTTCGTCTGGGCCGCATCCCTATCGGCCTTTGGGGTCATCGCCACCGTGGTCTGGCCGCTGCGCGCCTTCGGGCCGGGACGCAGTTACATGAAGTCGGCGATCTTCCCGACCGCCTACGTTCTGGCCGCGGCCATCGGCACGCCCAGGGGTCTCCTCAGTCCGACCGGACTCGCCACTCTGACCGCCCTGGGCGCGAGTATCCTGTCGGTTGCCTTCTTCCTCGTGTACACGCGCGGGAAGAAAAACGAGTTGACCGCCCATGTGCCCTCTGGACTGCGGGCGCTGACCGATCGAATGGCTTCTCTCCCCGAGGGCAGCGTGGCGTGCCTGCCCGGCGGGTACAGCGACTACGTCACTTACAGGAGCGGACGCAGCGTTTTGTGGGGCTCGCACAGCGGGTCTCTGGACAAGTTCGAACTCGTCTCTCCGGTGTGGCGCGAGCGCGTGGAGGTGGCGGCGAGGCGATTCGGAGTTCGATATCTGATCGTGGAGCGCGCCTTCGTCGATCCATCCGTGCTGAACCTCGACCCGGGGTGCGAACTCATCGGGCAGAATGCGGGCTTCGACCTCTTCGACCTGCAAGCATCGCCTGCGGTTCCATGACCCGACCGTCCGTGGAGGATCTCGAGAGGTTCTCTCTGCACATCGTTCTCGTCGAGCCGGAAATCCACTTCAACACCGGCAACGTGGGCCGCAGTTGCCTGGCCACGGGCGCGAAGCTTCACCTGGTAAAGCCGCTGGGGTTCTCCCTCGACGACGCACGCGTCAGGCGCGCCGGGCTCGACTACTGGCCAGCCGTGAATCCGGTGGTATGGGAGTGCTTTGACGAGATCGCGGAGGTTCTGCCGCGGCTCGGCGATCCATTTTTCTTCTCGGCCGAAGCGACGACTTCCTTCTGGGACGTCTCCTACATCGGGCCGACCGTGCTGGTCTTCGGGCGAGAGAGCACGGGGCTGAGCGACGCGCTGAGACTCAGGTATCACACGAGCCTTGTGTCACTGCCCCAACACCCGAGGTCGGTCAGATCGCTCAACCTCTCGAACGCGGTCGCGGTGGCGGCGTACGAGGTTCTGCGACAGCGCCGGGTCTAGCCCGGGGTGCTAACGGACGCCCGGCCACAGGCTCGCGTCCATCAGAGCCGCCGGATCCACGTTGAGCGAATGCAGATACGTCGAGAAGCACAGGTGCGGCGTCAGGGCGCCGAGACCGGTCTGGCCGGAAACCCCCACTGCGGCGCCTTGAGCCACCACATCGCCTTCGGCCACGGTGACGTGATTCAAGTGAGAGAGAACGCTCACCAGACCGCCGCCGTGGCCAATCACCACGGTCTCGCCGGAAAACACCAGACTGCGGGCCAGGATGATGATGCCGGCCCCGGGGGCTTTGACCGTGGTCCCAGGCGGAACGTCGTAGTCAACGCCGCGGTGTTGCTCGCCCATGAGACCGTCTTTCACCGGACCCATCACCATGCCGTAGTCCTCCGTTCCGCCGAAGGGAAACGCGAGCGGTTGATCAACGGGCGGGCGCAACGGACCCGAGTGGTTCGCGGTCAGGTCCCGGGTGCGGATCGCCCCGAGCAGGAAACGCCCGTGTCCCAGAGCGGTCTGGCTGGAGGCCGATGCGAGCGCCTCCGGCGACAGGGTTCGCAAGCGGCCGGGCCGAACCAGGGCGCTCACCGGAACGGTCAGGCTCGTGGAACCTCCACGGCCGCGGCCTCCGGGGAAAAAGATTGAGAGTTTGTGCTCGGCTGGCTGCGTATCGAGCGCCACCGGGACAAGGCCAAAAAGGCCGGTCGCCTCCCTGGCAAGGGAGGCCCTCCGGCCGTCCAAAAGGGTGTTGGCCGAGGCCCAGCGATTCCTGCTCACCGCCACGCCGAAGACCCCGCCGGGCTGGGCTCGCGCCGTCTCAACCAACACCACGCTCCGGCCATAGGCGCTGGTCAGAAGGGACGAGGCCGGTTGAGCGAAAGGCGGCCTTCCCACGATCCAGATGGGGAGGAGGGCCACCAGAGGCAAGATCCGCCGGGGCAAGGTCATGATGCCGCTGCGTCCTTCAACATCCCGATGATGGCTTGCTCGACCTCCCGGTCTTCGCCGGGCAAGACGGTGCGCAAATCGAGCAGGAGCACGTCGTCCTCGATCCGGGCGATGACCGGAGGCGTCGCCTCGCGGAGCCTCCTCAGCAGCACGGCCGCTGACCAACGACCGGACCTCACGGCCAGGGCGCGTGAGGGAAGGTCGATGTCAGGAGCCGCCCCGCCCCCGACCGCTGAATTCACGTCGCGAACCTCAAAGGCGGCATCAACATGCTTTTCCACCAGAGAATCACATAGCCGCTGCGCGCGAGCATCGATCTCGGCCAAGGGGAGAACCAGCATGCGCGGGACCGGCAACGCCTCGCGCCGGCCGGCCTCGTGAAGGGCCAGCACGGAATCGAGGGCGGCGATGGTCATCTTGTCCACGCGTAGGGCCCGATAAAGGGGATTGCGGCGCAAGGCATCGACCGGCTCTTTCCGACCGATCAGAAGACCAGCCTGTGGTCCCCCCAGGAGCTTGTCTCCGCTCGCGGTCACGACATCGACACCGGCGGCCAGGCTCTCCGCGAGCGTCGCCTCGTGATTCAAGGGTTCGGCCATGTTCTCAATGAGACCGCTGCCCAAATCCTCGACCACTCTCACCGAACGCACGCTTCCGAGCGCCACCAGTTCCTTGAGACTGGCGGATTCCGTAAAGCCTACGATCCGAAAATTCGACGGATGAACGCGCAGAATGAGGCCCGTCTCGGGTGTGATGGCCTTGGCGAAGTCCGAGATGCGGGTCCGGTTCGTGGTGCCGACCTCGCGCAGTCGGGCGCCGCCCTTCATCAGAATCTCGGGAATCCGAAACGAGCCGCCAATCTCCACCAGCTCCCCACGGCTGACCAGCACGTCGCGACCCTCGGCGAACGTGTTGACCGCCAGCAGCACGGCGGCCGCGTTGTTGTTGACCACCACCGAAGACTCCGCGGAGAGCATGGCCTGGAGGCGCCTCTCCGCATGGGTTTCGCGATGCCCCCGGTCGCCCTTGAGCAGATCGAATTCGAGATTCGAATACGACGACGCGATCGCCGCGACGTGCGCAGCCACCTCGGGCGAGAGGGGCGCGCGGCCCAGGTTCGTGTGCACCACCACCCCGGTAGCGTTGATGACGCGCCTCAAGGAAGGTCCGGCGGCCGCCTCGCTGCCCGTGCTGATTCGAGCGTCCATGGCCCGAAGCGCGCTTTCGAATGCCGGGACGTTCTCCTCCGTGGCCAGGGCGCGAAGGTCGCCGATTTGCGCCTGAATCACCCGGTCCACCACTTTCCGCCCCCTCTCGGCGATGGCCGCCTTCACCACGGGCCGATCCAGGAGCTTGGCTATTTGGGGAATGCGTCGGCGGAGATCGTCGGTTGGCATCAGGAAGGGACCTTGATCTTAGTGGCTCGATCCGGTTCAGCGTCCGACACGCAGGTGTTTCACCATCTCCTCGGCGTTCATGGTTCCCCAGGGCAGGCGTCGCCGTGAGGGAGCGTCTGTTGAGCAGGCCGGCCCTCGGATCCGGACTCTCGGAGGGCCAGGGCGCCCGCGCGAGACCAGTCCTTTCCTTCCCCCATCGATCCGCGGCGGCCGGACTCTGTAGACTTCGCAGCAGTGACCCAAGCCACGCCGATCGCCCTCTTGACCGGTTTCCCGGGCTTCATCGCCGAGAGACTTCTCCCCAGACTGATTGATCTGCATCCAGAAACCGAGTTTCTGTGTCTCGTCCAGCCGCGCTTCAAGGAACAGGCGCAGGCTGCTCTGACCCAGCTCGCAATACCGGCCGTCCGCGCTGGTCTGATCGAAGGCGATATCACCCTCGAGGGTCTGGGTATCGAGAGCTCCCGCCGTGCGGCGATCCTTCCCCGACTCGACGCGGTCTTTCACCTGGCCGCCGTCTACGACCTCGCGGTCACCGCGGATTTCGCGTACAGGGTTAACGTTCTCGGAACCCGCAACGTGATTGGATTGGCCAGGCTGGTGCCTGGATTCTCGCGTCTGCACCACATCTCGACCGCCTACGTCTCCGGCACTTTCGAGGGTGTGTTCAAGGAAACCGATCTCGACCTGGGTCAGGCCTTCAAGAACCACTACGAATCGACGAAGTTCGAGTCGGAGAAGGACGTGGTCAAAAGCGGTCTCCCCTTCACCGTCTATCGCCCCGGCGTGGTCTGGGGAGACTCGCGCACCGGTGAGACCGCCAAATTCGACGGTCCGTACTCGGTCATGGGCGCCATGGAGAAGGTTCCCCTGATTTTTCTGGATGGCCCGAAGGACGCCACCATGAACGTGGTCCCCGTCGACTACGTGATCGAAGGTCTGGCTCGTCTCTCCGCATCCCCGCTGGGTCTGGGGAAGACGTACAACCTGACCGATCCCGACGGCAAGGATGTCCGCACGCTGACTCGCCTCATGGCGAAGGCGCTCGGCCGCTCTTATCTTTTCGTTCCGCTTCCGCTGTGGCTGGTAGGGGCAGCGGTGTCGATTCCCTTCGTGGGATCGACGCTGGGCCTCATACCCGAATCAATCGCCTATTTCGGCCATCGGTGCCGATACGATGCGTCTCAGGCCAAAACCGACCTCGAAACTCTCGGGCTCTCCTGCCCGCCGGTCGAAACCTACATCGACAACATCGTGAGATTCTTCCGCTCGAATCGGGACCGCGTCCGCAAGACCGCCATGGTCTAGCCCGGGGGCGCCTCCTCCCGTAGTCTCAGCCGACCCCTTGATCCCGCTTCTGCTCCTGCTTTGGGTTTGCGCCGCCGGCGCTCCGCTGGCTCTCCGCCTCGACCAGACCTCGACGCGACTGAGCGAGACTCTGGCCCTGGCCGCGTCCTTGGGCCTCGCGATCTTCGCGGGATTCGGGTTCGTGCTGGGCTGGGCTTTCGGCTTGTCGATGGTCACCGTGACCGGCTCCGCCGTTCTCACCACCGCGATCAGCCTCGCGCTGGGGGCGAAAGCGTCGGCCTTGTGGAATCGGGCGCGGGCATACACGCGACCGACCCTGGGCGTCATCGTCGTTTCCGTACTGAGCGCCGCCCTGGTCACACGGCTGGCCGACCGAACCCTCTTCGAAACCGACACCGGCATCGCCACCTCGGACCGGCACAACTTCGGCGACCTGCCCTTCCACATGTCGATCGCCGCCGGTTTCGCCTACGGAGACAACTTTCCTCCCGATCATCCGGAACTCGCGGGCGTCCCGCTCACCTATCCATTTTTCTGCGATCTTCTCTCCGCGATGATCCTGACCGTGGGCGGGTCGTGGCGCGACGCCTTTTTCTGGCCCACGTTCTTCCTTGGCCTCAGTGTCGTGGTGGCGCTGGTCCGGTTCGGCGAAGCGATCACGGGCTCAAGGGCCCTGGGCCGAGCGGGGGCCGGACTGACCTTCTTTTCCGGAGGTCTTGGCTTTATCGCGCTTTCCAGCACGGAGAGCCTGACTCGCTGGTGGACTCTCGGCCCCGACCTCACCGCCAACGACGCGGGAATTCGATATGCGAACTTTGTGACCACGTTGTTCATCCCTCAGCGATCGATCCTCTTCGGCTGGCCGCTGCTCTTCTTCGGACTTGCCCTCCTGATCGATGGCCTGAAGAAGACCCCGACCGCGGATGGAACGCCGTCGCAGTCGTCGCTCTGGCAGCGAGCCGGGGTCGTTGCTTCCCTCCTGCCCCTGGTGCATGCGCACTCTTTCGCGGTGATGGGTTTCTGCTTTCTGTTTTTGTCCGTCCAGGTCGAGCGCGCGGCGATCCCCGCCTTCATCCGCGGCGTCGCTCCTCTGGCCGTCCCCGCTGTCCTCTTCATGCTGACTCACAACTCCCTCTCCACGGGAAGGTTCCTCGCATGGCAGCCTGGCTTCGATGGCGGCGCCGGCCACCCGTTCAGTTACTGGTTGATGAACGGGGGCCTCTTTCTTCCGCTCGTGGTCATCGGAATCGCCCGAGCGTCCGCCTCGGTCCGCTTTCCAGCCTCACCGTTCTTGGCGCTTTTCGTTCTCGCCAACCTCTTCCGGATGTCGCCCTGGATCTGGGACAACATGAAATTCCTCGCACCCGCCCACGCCGGCCTCGCCCCCTTCGCCTCGCTGGCCCTCGCCAGCCTGTGGAAGCAGAGCCGGGCGGGAAAGGCGGCATCGGTTCTGGCTTTCGTCGTGGCCACTCTCTCCGGGAGTCTCGATATCGCGAAGGTCGCCCTCTCCGGCGAGTACGGGATCTTCAGCCGGACGGACCTGGTGTTCGCGGAGAAAGTGAGGCGGGCCACTCCGTCGAACGCCACGATTCTCACGGCCCCCACACACAACCATGCGGTGCTGCTCTCCGGCCGCCGGCTCTTCCTCGGCTACGAAGGGCACTTGTGGTCTCAAGGGCTCGACTACTCGGAGCGGAAACCGGTGGCCGCGGCTCTGTTCCGCGGTGAGCCTCAGCCCCCGAAAAGCGCGTCGCTACGGCGTGTGGACGCCATCGCCTTGACCCCCGCGGAGGAGGGGGTCATCCCGAATCCGGACGTCCTCCGGGGCCTTCCATCCCTCGTCGATTCACCCTATCGTCTGTTGAAGATTCGATGAAACGTTTTTCCAAGACCGACGTCTTTGGCCTCGCGATTCTGGCCTTGGCCATAGTGTTCCGGTTTCAGGATCTGTCTCTTCGCCCTTTTCACCACGACGAGGGCGTCAATGGTTTCTTTCTGACCCGGCTCCTGCGCGAGGGCGCCTTCAAGTACGACCCCAGCAACTATCACGGTCCAACCCTGTACTACCTCACCTTGCCGGTGGTGGCTCTCTTCGGACTCTCCGATGAGGCGGTGCGGGGCACCACCGCGTTCTTTGGAACGTTAACCGTCCTGGTGTTGTGGCGTTTCCTTCGGCCCTTGGGGTCGGTCTTCGCTCTGAGCGCCATGGCCCTTCTTGCCACGTCGCCCGGCGCCGTGTTTTTCTCGCGTTATTTCATCCACGAATCGCTGTTCGTGGCCTTCACCCTCTGCGCCCTGGCCGCTGCGCCGGCGCGGAACGCCCAGCAACGCTGGCGTTTCATGGGCGCCGGCCTCGTCCTGGGGCTTCTTTTTGCCACGAAGGAGACTGCCTTCGTCTCCGTCGGCGCGATGGCCGGAGGCGCGGTGATCGCAGCCGGGCTGGTCGAGGGAAGGTCGCCGCTCGCACTCGCCCGCGCGATGGGTCCATACCTCCGGGAGCACGCCGAAAAATTCATGCACGGATTTCTGGCCTTCGTGGCCGCGGCCGGGCTCATGTACTCGTCGTTCTTCCGAAACCCGCAGGGTGTGCTCGACGCGTTCCGGACCTTCACCTTCTGGACGAAGACAGCCGTCCACGAGCATGAGAATCCCTGGAACCAGCATCTGCTCTGGCTGAAGGAGGCGGACCCCGCCCTCATCTATCTGGGCCTTTCCGGGGTGGTACTCGCCCTGCTCCTGAGGCGGTCCTTTGTGGGTGTCATGGCCGCGGTCTGGACCATCCTCATGTTCTCGGCCTACTCTGTGGTCGGGTACAAGACTCCCTGGCTCGGCCTCAATATGCTTCTGCCCCTGGCCATCACCAGCGGTTACCTTCTCCATGAAGTCGCCGGCCTGCGGCTCCTTTCCGGGCGGTTGTCCCTCGGCCCGGCAGCCGTTCTCATCGCCGCCGCGGCGACCGGACTCTCCGCCACGCAGAGCTACGATCTCGAGAGGACAAACTACGACAACGAGGTCCACCCCTACATCTACGCGCACACCCAGCGCTCGTTTCTCGAATTCGTGGACGTGGTGGAAGCGCGGGCTGACGCTCTGGGCACGGGCAAGGACACGGGGATCGCGGTCTTCGCCCCGGAGAACTGGCCTCTCGCGTGGTACCTGCGTGATTACACGAAGACCGGCTATTGGGGCGAGTTCAAGAGCGACGTCAACGTCGACATGTACGTTGGCTCTCTGGCCCAGGACGCTCCCCTCGCACTGAAACTGGGCAGCGGCTTCGATCGCATCGGCCCCTACAACATGCGAGGAGTGGTGGACCTGGTGCTTTACGCGCGGAAGGTGTCGCCCTGATCGCCCGCTTCCGCGACCATTTACGCGCCGAGGTCCTCCGCATCGAAGGCCTCATCGCGGTTCTCATGAAGCCGCGAAACGGCGTCGCCTGGTCTCCCGAAGATCGCGAGCTTCTGAGGCGGGAGTTCCGACACTTGGCCACGGCCGCGCCAGCCTTCTTGATTTTCCTTCTCCCGGGCGGCGCCCTCCTGCTTCCCGTCTACGCCTGGTTCATGGACACGAGGCGGCAGACCCGACTGGATCTGACGCGATCGGGCTAGTTGAACCCCGAAGCCGCAACCGCAGGCAGGGACGCTCGAACGGTCAGACCCTTTCGAATGCCGGCCAGGGGCGCCAGGTCATCGAACGTCACCTGATCGCTTTTCTTGTCGGACTTCACACCTAGAGAAGCCCACAAAGCCGCCAAATCGGGGGCCACCGCGTGGTCGGACCAGGCCGCATAGATGTCCTCAAGGGCGGTGGTTCCGGTGGCGCTTTCGGCGACCAGGGCGAGGCGAGACACATCCCAGCGCGAGGCCACGTTCCCGCCCGCAGAGAAGACCGCGCGGAGCACATCGTCGAGCGATCGCGCTCCCTCCGTCCGTCGGCGGATCTCGACATCCACATGGAGCCAGAACATGGCTCCCCCCCAGTATCTGCGGCCCCAGGTAAGAGTTCGGTCGAGACCCTGGTCGCCAGCCTTGGGCAACCCCTGCGGCATCGCGCGCACAAACTCCGCCCACACTCTTTGAGGCTCGTAGCGACCCCGTCGGGCGCGAAGCAGGGGCTCCATGTAGGTGGAGAGCCCCTCCTCCATCCAGCGCTGCCGAACACCCATGCTCGGAAAGGCCACGTGGAGCATCTCGTGGGTCATTACCCAATCGCGCACGAGATCGGCCTTCCCGGTCCGTTCGCCCACGACCACGAAAATGGACGCGCCACCCATGCCCATGGTCACCGCGGAGCCGATCGCGTAGGGCCCGCCGGGGCCCACAATGACTTGCAGTCTCGATATGGGAAATCGGCCCAGCAGCGACGCCACGTCCTGCGCTCCCTCCCGGACCCATCGCACGATGTCATCATCGCCGACTCCGCGGGCCCCCTTGCCGATGGCGACGTCAATGCGCGCTCCGAGGAAATCGAGGTTCTTGTGAGTGAAATCTCCGAGGACCACGTGGGGACCATCCATCACCACGAGGTCCGTGTCGATGTGATTCACCCGCCCGTCGATCCCTCCAGAGACGAGCTCGAAGTTCCGACCACCGTTGAAGTCGAGTTGAAGCCGTCCGCGCGCCCGACGATCCTCCGGTCGCACCAGCCAGCGCATGAGCGGGGCCATGATGATCCCCTGCTTCTCCTCGAATCCGCCCTCGCCGCGCCGGTCGCTCGTGATTCCCTTGGCCACATCCACCGAGTAGTTCAGGCGGCAGCCCTCGCGTGCGCATCGATTCGCCCACTCGTTATCGTCCTCAATGGGCCGAAGAGCGGTCCCATCCGCGCCGACCCGAGCGACCATCCGATTCGAGATGACCGAGCTGTCGTCGCGAGGGAAACGCGGCCTGGGCCCCGAGGGCCAGGCCACATCTACGATCAGAACCCGGCTCGCCGCATCGCCCCAAACCCTGCACTCGACGAGCGGCTCGACCGCGGACGATAGGGCGGGGATCTGGGCGTTGGCGCCCGACGCGAGGGCCAGGACTCCAATGGCCGAAGCAAGCCTCATGACACAGGTGACGGTACCACGGCACTTCGGCAGAGGCGGTCACGCCACCATAGGGCGAGGGAACCGAGCCTCCGGAATGGTCAGGTCCGAATCAAGGGGTTGCCTTGGACTCCGCCTCTTTCCGGGCCTCCGCCACCCGCTCGAAACCCTGCCTCAGGTCTGGAATGTTTTCACTCAAGGCCGCGAAATCGCCGGAAGGAAGGGCCACCGTATCGAGGGCTTCGATGCATTTCACGGTCGCGCCCCGGGTCTTCTGACCGAGAACCGCGATCTCTCCGAAGCACTCGCCCGGACCGAGGAAAGCGAGGCTCTTCTCCACGCCGTTCGTTTCCTGCACCACTTCCGCCTTGCCGCGACGAATCATGTACACGCGATCCCCCAGGTCGCCCTGGTGGAAGACCAACTGACCCGGTTCGAAATGCTCGGGGCGAAGAAGCGGTGGGGCTTCAAAACGCAATTGGACGAGGTCGGGCGGCAGGATCAAATCGAAGGCCCAGGCCGCCGCAATCTTGACCCGCCGTCCCCACCCCGGCATCTTCATGAGGTAGATCGTACGCCATGCGAACCAGGCCAGGATCCCGGAGAGCTTGATGCCAAACAGCATCTCCGCCACCGCGGAACGGTGGCCGAGCGCGCCCATCTTGCCCAGACCCTTGAAGTCGTAGGTCCGGGTCGGCCCGCCCCGAATGGACGCCACGAGGTTGTGAGCGAGCGCCGCCGCCTGCCGAGTCGCATGCTGGGCGGTGGGCGGATTGACCGACCCGTCTGGGTTTCGCACAATGGCGCAGTCCCCCAGGGCCCAGATGCCGGGCATATCAGGAACCGCGAGCTGCCCATTCACCACGATCCGCCCACGCTCCTTCGGCAAGGTGGTGATCGCATCAATGAGCGGATGGGAGGAGGACGGCACGGTCGACACCAGGGTTCGCGTAGGCAACCGGTGCCCGTCCGCCAGAATGGCTTCGGTGCCGGTGGCCGCTTCCACGATGGTGTTCAGGAGGACCAGAACGCCGCGCTTCCTGAGAATTCCCTCGGCGAATCGCCCCAGGCTCTCGGGCAGCTCCGGCAAAATGCAATCGGTCGAATGGACCAGCACGACACGGATCTCCGCCGGGTCGATGTTGCGGAAAGTCCGGGCCACAAGTCGTACGAAGTCATTCAACTCCGCCGCCACTTCGACCCCGGAAAAACCTCCGCCGGTCACCACGAAGGTGAGGAGTTGGCGCCGCAGTTCCTTGTCCTCTGCTTCGATCGACGCCTCTTCAAGCGCCCGTATGACGTGATGGCGCAGGTTCAGGGCGTCTTTCAGGTCTTTGAAGGGAAGGGCGTGCTCAGGGAGGCCTCGCAGCCCTCGGAAATCGGTGACCGTCCCCAGCCCGATCACCAGATGATCGTAGGTCACCTCATGGGCATGCGGCGTGAAGCCCGGGACGAGACGCACCACCTTTCTCTCAAGGTCGATGGACTCGATCCCTCGGACCCGGACCTCGGTTTTTTTCAGCATCCGGCGCAGTGGGCTCACCACGTCCGTGAGTCCGATGGTCCCAGAGATCACCTCGGGGAGGATGGGGTGGAAGACGAAGTAGTTCTCTTTGCTGACCAGAAAGATCTCGAAGTCGTCGCGCGTGCCGAGGCGCTTCTCAAGTTCCAGGGCCGCGTAGGCTCCCGCGAAGCCGCCGCCCAGGATCAGGACACGCGGCTTGCCGGGTTTTCGATCTATGTGCGCATTCATTCTCTTGTTACCTCGCGAAATCGGTTCCGCCCCAAGACTAAAGAAGCGGAAGAAGAAGGATTCCCTATCTCGGCGAGCCCGCTCGCCATGGCCCGAGGAGAAGCGGGCACGTCGTGACGTTACAGCCCCGGGGGGGTTCCGTGGAAGCCCTCCCTGCCCTCTCTCGGGGGTAGCGATCCCCCTTCGAAGAGGAGACCGGCGTCCAAATGGGCCATGCGCGCTACCCGAGCCGCTTTTCGAGATTGTCCAGCTCGGCGACAAGGGGCTTCGGTACCTTGCCGTCGAACTTGGCGAAGAACTCCCGGATGCCCGGCGTCTCGGCCTTCCAATCGGCATTGTCCACGGATAGGACCGCGTCAAGATCCGCGGCGGGCATATCGAGGCCATCGAGGTTCAGTGAGCCCTTGGTGGGCACAGCGCCGATCGCGGTCTCCACCGCGTCGCCTTTGCCAGCCACACGGTCGAGCATCCACAGAAGGGGCCGGAGATTCTCCCCGAAGCCCGGCCAGATGAATTTGCCCGCATCGTTCTGACGGAACCAGTTCACATGGAAGATCTTCGGCGGGCTCTTCACCAGCGTTCCCATCTTCAGCCAGTGGCCAAAGTAGTCCGCCATGTTGTAGCCGCAGAAGGGCAGCATGGCCATGGGATCGCGCCGCACCACGCCGACCGCCCCCGTCGCCGCCGCCGTGGTCTCGGAGCCCATGGTGGCGGCGGCGAACACACCGTGCGCCCAGTCGCGGGTTTCGAACACCAGGGGGGCCAGCCGTGAGCGACGACCGCCGAAAATGATGGCGGAGATGGGAACGCCCATCGGATCGTTGAACTTCGGAGAGATGCTCGGGCACTGGGCCGCGGCCACGGTGAAACGCGAATTCGGATGCGCCGCCTTCCCCATCTTGTCCCAGGGCTTGCCCATCCAATCGATCATTCCCGCCGGCGGATTCTTGTCCTTGCCTTCCCACCAGGGCACGCCGTTGCCGTCCACCGCCACGTTTGTGAAGATCGTGTCGTGTGTGATGGTGTTCATGGCGTTGGGGTTGGTGTCGTAGCTGGTGCCCGGGACCACGCCGAAGAAACCGGCCTCGGGATTCACCGCCCACAGCCGGCCATCCGGGCCTGGGCGCAGCCACGCGATGTCGTCACCAACAGTGCGGACCTTGTATCCCTGCTTCTCGAGCGGCGAAACAAGCATGGCCAGATTGGTCTTGCCGCAGGCCGAAGGGAACGCTGCGGTGATGTAGTGGACCTCGCCCGAGGGCACGGTCAGCTCAAGAATGAGCATGTGCTCGGCCATCCAGCCCTGATCGCGGGCCATGGTCGAGGCGATGCGAAGCGCAAAGCACTTCTTGCCCAGAAGGGCGTTCCCGCCATAGCCCGAACCCACCGACCAGATGGTCTTGGTCTCGGGGAAATGCATGATGGCGCGACGCTCAGGCGACAAATCGCCGATGGAATGCACGCCCGGCACAAAATCGTCGGATGAGCCGAGCTGATCGAGAGCGGCCTTGCCCATACGCGTCATGATGCGCATGTTCGCGACTACATAGGCTGAGTCGGTGATCTCGATCCCGACCTTGCTGAAGGGCGAGCCGAGAGGACCCATCACATAGGGGACCACGTACATCGTGCGGCCCTTCATGGCTCCGCGAAAAAGCGGGTCGGCTTTCGCCTTCGCATCCTTGGGAGAAAGCCAGTTGTTGGTAGGTCCGGCGTCCTCCTTCTTTTCCGAACAGATGAAGGTCAGATGCTCGGTGCGGGCCACGTCGGAGGGGTCTGAGCGGTGCAGATACGAGTTGGGAAGTTCCTTCTCGTTCAGCTTGATGAGAGTTCCATCGCCGAGCATCTGAGCCTTGAGGCGAGCGTCCTCCTCCTCTGATCCGTCGCACCAGTGAATACGATCCGGCATGAGCCACTTGGCCGTCTCGTCGACAAATCTTTCAGCTTCGGTCATAAGTCTTTGAGATCCTTTACTTTGTTCGATCGCCCGCTGGATAGGGGCCATGCGTCAGATGAGCCGCCTGGAACAGAAACGGCTGCCCCGGCATCAAGAAAAGACATGAAAGTCATTGGACAGGCTGCTAGGGAGTCGATTCTACGATGCCGCCTCGTTTCCAAAGGCGAATTCTTGGGGCGAGGACCTTGAATCTCCTCGGCTACAATTCGCCCGGAACTTCATGGCGTTTCTGAAATACGTGCCCCCTATGGGGATCTACGAAACGCTCTACGCGTTTCTCGCCGCCTTTGGGAAAGCCATGGGTGATCCAGGAACACACCCCTGGAGCCAGGGGTTCCCGCGAACCGATCGCCTGCCGGGCGGCCCGACCCTCCCCACCTCGGTCGCCGTCCCTCCCGACCTGCTCAAGTACCCCAAGGCCTGGGGACTGCCGGCTCTCCGAGAAGCGGTCGCTTCCTACTATCGCTCCCACTACGGGGCGGCCATCACCGCGGACAACGTGATGATCTTCGCCGGAGGAAGGCCCGCCCTGATCGCGGTCCTGTTCTTCCTCGAAAAGGAGATCGGCGTTCGGGTGGCTTCGACCGAATACACGCCTTACTTCGACATGCTCGAACGTCTCGGTCGCACCTGGTCGATGGCGAACAGTGACGAGCACAATCGATTCACACCGTCGATTGGAGACTACCTCGCGGCAGACCGGGGCGCCCGCTCACTCATCCTCATGAGCAACCCGTGCAATCCCACCGGTGTCACCCGGCGGGGAGCCGATCTGGAACAGCTGGTCCGAGCGGCGTCCTCGGACAAAACCGGCCTGCTCATCGACGAGGCCTACGAGTTGTTTCACGACCATCCCGAAAGCGCACTGCGACACGCCGAAGACATCGACGAGTCGAACCTCTTCGTGGTGGGCGCCGCAACCAAGGGGCTGCAGGCTCCCGGCGTCCGCATCGGGTGGGTGATCGCCGCGAAGAAGCACATCGAAATCCTGGGCAATTTCTCCTCATTCGGCATGGGCGGAGTGTCCCATCCGTCTCAGAGCTACGCCCTGGCGCTTCTCGCCGAGGATCGCATCGCGCTGGCCCGGAAGGCGGTGCCCGCTTTCTACAGCGAGCAGCGAGCGCGGTATGGCCACGCCTTCGCGAATCTCGGACTTGAGTCGTTCACCGGAGAGGGCGGCTTCTACCACTGGTGTCGCCTGCCCGGGGGCCTGACCGCGGCGGAGTTGAACGAACGGCTCTTCCGAAGGGGCGCGGCCATCCTCAAGGGAACCGACTGCGACATGGCCCGGCGCGGCGCGGCGTCGCCCCTGGCCAGCTTCTTCCGCTTCTCGTTCGGCCCCCTCCATCCCGAGTCGTTCGACTCGGACGTCGCCATCCTGAAAGGGGCGCTTTCGGGCTGAACTGGGAATTGACTCGAGGGGCGGTCACGCCGAACCGGGCTCAGCGAGTATGTTGCGTGAAGTCCC
>JAENWE010000192.1 GCA_016650185.1 Vicinamibacteria bacterium
CATCGTCACCCCCTGACCCCCTATCTGGGCATGGCCCTCCGCGGAGTCGTTTTGGAGACCTATGTTCGGGGTCGCAAGGTGTACGATCACGGAACTTTTGCCGACCCGCACGGAGACCTCCTGTGACCGAAGACTTCACGACGCTCGTCGATCTTGCCTCGGCCCGCCTTGGGGGCCGCGTTCTGTTCGCGAACGATGAGTTCTTCGCCTCGCGGCACAATCTGGTGAGGCGGGAGGCTCCGATCTTCATCGCGGACAAGTTCACGCCCAACGGCAAGTGGATGGATGGATGGGAGAGCCGTCGCAAGCGTGGCCCAGGCCATGATTGGTGCGTCATTGAGTTGGGACGCCGCGGCATCGTTCAAGGCGTTGATATCGACACCGCGTTCTTTACCGGCAATTTCCCCGAGAAGGCCTCGATCGACACCTGTGACGTGGCTGCGATGGTGAGCCGCAGGACCATGGACAGGCTCCCTTGGAGCTCGATCTTGAGTCCGGTGGCTCTGGCCGGCAACACCCACAACCTCTTCGCGATTTCCATAAAGCGCCCGGTCACGCACTTGCGCTTTCACATCTACCCGGATGGCGGGGTCGCCCGTCTGCGCGTCTATGGCGATGTGGCCGTGGACTGGAAGAAGAAAAAGGGGATTGCGGACCTGGCCGCCATGGAGAACGGCGGGCGGGCGCTACTGGCGAGCGACGAACATTTCGGCCTCAAGAACAACCTCTTGCTTCCGGGGCGCGCGCCGAACATGGGCGAGGGCTGGGAGTCGCGGCGCCGCCGCGGGCCTGGGCACGACTGGGTGATTATTCGTCTGGGCGCCCCGGGCCATATCGAGAAGGTTGAGATCGATACGAATCACTTCAAAGGCAACTACCCGGAGATCGCACGGCTCGACGGGGCTTTCGCGCCCGACGCCGCCGTGCAGGACTTCGTGGACAATCGAGTTGCTTTCAAACCTCTTCTGGCCGAGCACAAGCTCCGGCCTCATCGACGCCACCTTATCAGCAGGGGAATCGAGAAGCACGAGACGTTTACTCACGTGCGCATGAGGATCTTTCCCGACGGGGGCGTCTCTCGTCTGAGGCTCTATGGACGGCCCCGACTGGCTTGACGCGGCGTCGTCCAGCGAGGCGACGGCTGCTCTTTTTCGCTGCTGCGGCGTCGCGGGCTGGGCGAACCGGATGGCCGCTCTGCGTCCGTTCGGAACGTCCGATGCGCTCATGGCCGCGGCGGAGAGCGAATGGCGACGGGCTTCCCGCGACGAGATCCTGGAGGCCTTCTTGCAGCATCCACGCATCGGGGATCGCGAATCGCTAAGGGCCAGATTCCCTCTCACCCATGCGTGGTCCGCCCACGAACAAGGCGGGGCCTCAGGCGCCGAAGAGAAGGTGCTCGACGATCTCGCCGAGGGCAACCGCCTCTACGAAGCCCGGTTCGGCCATATGTTCATTGTCTGCGCCTCGGGCAAGGCAGCATCCGAGATGCTGGCCCTGCTGCGGGCCCGCCTGGACAACGATCCGATCGACGAATTGAGAGTCGCGGCCGCCGAACAGATGAAGATCACACGCCTGAGGATCGAGAGACTCCTCAGGGAACGAGCCGCTTAGAGGCTGCGCATGAAATCTCCAATCACCACTCACGTGCTCGACACTTCGATCGGCAAGCCGGCGGCGAACGTAGCCGCCCGGCTGGAGCGGATCAGCGAAGCGGAGACGGTTGTCCTCGGATCGAGTGTCACCAATGCCGACGGCCGAATCGGCGATCTTGTCGACGGCCCCCTCGACCGTGGCCGCTATCGGATCACCTTCGACACCGCCGCCTACTTCGCCGAGCGCGGGGTCTCCTGTTTCTTTCCGGAGATCTCGATCCTCTTCGAGATCACCGACACCACGAAGCACCATCACGTGCCTCTTCTGCTGAGCCCCTTCGGCTACAGCACGTACCGGGGGAGCTGAGTTTCTTATGGAATGGTC
Organism: Vicinamibacteria bacterium; assembly: GCA_016650185.1. Lineage (GTDB taxonomy): Bacteria > Acidobacteriota > Vicinamibacteria > Fen-336 > JAGNNV01 > JAGNNV01. The sequence continues at coordinate 1,978 of JAENWE010000192.1, forward strand.
TGAGTGGGCGAGCGTGATCATGCGCGGGGCGCACATCTTCGCGGGGATTCTGTGGATCGGGCAGACCTGGTACTTCGCATGGTTGGACGTTCAGTTCGAGGATGCGGTGGCGAATCCCGACGGGAAGGTGTGGATGGTCCACAGCGGCGGTTTCTACGAGGTGGACAAGATCAAGGTGCCGCAGACCATGCCGAAGACGCTGCACTGGTTCCGTTGGGAGGCCATGACGACGTGGCTGACCGGCCTGATTCTGCTCTGGCTCGTGTATTTCGCCGGCGGCCTCATGGTGGACGCCGAGGGGAACGAAATGTCGCTCGCCTCGTCGCTCGGCCTCACGATCGCGCTCATGGTCGTGGGTTGGCTGATCTACGACTCGCTTTGGATTTCGCCGATCAAACGCGCCCCGCTGGTGGCTGGACCGATCTGCTATGGGCTGATGGTCACCTTGATGTGGTATCTGACCCAGCGTGTCGCGGGCCGGCCGGCCTTCCTGATCGAGGCCGCGGTGCTCGGAACCATCATGGTGATGAATGTGTGGATGCGCATCCTGCCCGGCCAGCGGGCCATGATCGTGGACCGCATCGCCGGCCGCGAACCGGACCAATCCCTCGCGGATCGGGCCAAGGACCGCTCGAAGCACAACACCTTCATCATCCTGCCCGTGATCTTCCTGATGATCTCCAACCATTACCCGATCACCACGTACGGAAACGAGAGCAACTGGGTCGTCTTCGCGGTGGTGACTCTTCTCGCCTGGCTGGTTGTGCCGGTTCTGCGGCGGAGGTAGGCCGACCGCTCAGGTATGGCAACCTGAGGCATGCGCCCGGGAGTGGTCCAGCACCGCGAGGAGAGTCAGGCGGTGAAAGACGAATGGTTGTGGGGCTGGGATCAAACGCCCGGCATCGTCTCGGTGTGGGCCGAGGCCGACGGTCGGGCGACGGTCTGGCGTCGGTTGGCCGAAACCGGTGAACTCGTTCGGGAGGAAGAGAGTTTTCGTCCCTGGATTCTGCTCGAGGAACTGGACGACCTGCGCCACCTGGGGCTCCAACTGGGCCCCGACGGCGCCTCGCATGCCCGGGTGACCTTCCGAAAGCTCGACGGCCCGGGCGAGTTGAAGTACCTGGTCAGCGCGGACCGAGTGAGGACGCTGACCGCGGCCGTTCTTCACGGCGCGAGCCGACGTCTCGGGCGACTCGTCGGCCACCTGCGGGAACTGGGCAAAGAGCGGGTTCTCGCCCTCCCGCCTGAGGAGCAGTACCTCGTAGCCACGGGAAGGACATACTTTCGCGACCTGACCTTCGACCAGTTGCGCCGGCTGCAGTTCGACCTCGAGACGACCGGTCTGGACGCGGATCGCGATCGGATCTTCATGGTGGCGGTCCGGGATCCGGACGGTGTCGTGGAGTTGCTGGAGGCCGGCGGCGCGACGGACGCCGCCGAAGCCGATCTCATCCGCCGCCTGGTGACCAAGGTGCAGGCCGCCGATCCTGACGTGATCGAGAATCACAATCTTCACGGCTTCGACCTGCCCTTTCTGCACCGGCGGGCGCGCCGACTGGGCGTGCTTCTTGGCCTCGGGCGCACCGGGTCTCCCGGATTGAGGGAACGGGCGGCCCGGCGGGGTATGGCGAGCGACGGCCTTGGCCGGCGCCGGGTGCGGCTTATCGCCCCCGGCCGCGAGTTGATCGACACCATGGACGCGGTTCTGCGGTACGACTTCGCCGCCCGGGATCTGCCTGGCCACGGTCTCAAAGCGATCGCGCGTCATCTCGGCATCGCCGGTCCCGATCGCGAACTCATCCCCGGCGCTCAGGTGTACGAGACCTATTGCCTCGATCCGGCGCGAGTGCGACGGTACGCGACCGATGACGTCGAGGAGGCCGCGGCGTTGGCCAGGATGTTCGGAGGCGCGGCGTTTGCTTTGGCTCGGATGGCCCCGCGCCGGTACGAACGGCTGGCCGACGCGGGTGCGGCGACCGGCGTGATCGATCCGCTTCTGGTCCGCGCCTATCTGCGTGCGGGGATGGCCCTTCCCGCCTACCGACCCGGCCCCGACATCCCGCACAGCGGAGCCGCGCTGCATCTGTTCGCGTCCGGCGTCGCCCATCGGATCGTCAAGGCCGACGTGGCGAGTCTGTATCCGTCGCTGATGCGCGCCTACCGGATCGGTCCCTCGCGCGATCACCTCGGGGCGCTGCTGACCCTCGTCGATGGGCTGGTGGAGCGACGTCTCGAGGAGAAGGCGAGCGCCCGCCACGCGCCGAAGGGTTCGGCCTTGCGCCACACCCACGAGGCGACCTCGGCGGCGATGAAGCTCGTGGTCAACACCGCCTACGGGTATCTCGCCGCCGGCGGAGGCCTGACGCGCTTCGCGGACGTGAGCGCGGCGAACGAAGTGACGCGTCGCGGTCGGGAAACCCTCGACCAGATGTGCCGTGAACTCGCGGCCCGCGGGGCGTTCTTGCTGGAGGCGGACACCGACGGCGTCTATTTCTCGGTGCCCGAGGCCTGGACCGAGGATGACGAGAAACGCGTCGTCGGCGAAGTGGGCGCACTTCTGCCGCCCCTCGTGCGCCTCGAGTTCGAAGGGCGTTACGCCGCCATGTTGTCTCACGAGCCCAAGAACTATGCCCTGCTGGGTTATGACGGAAAGCTCATCCTACGAGGCGTCGCTTTTCGGTCCAGTCGCGCGGAGCCCTACGGCGAGAGCTTTCTCCGTCGCGCGATCGACCACCTTCTGGTGGGCGATGTGGTTGGGGTGCGAGAGGCCTACCTTCAGACCCTGGCTGCGCTCCGGCATCGTGAGTTGCCCACGTATGACGTGTCTTCCCGAGTACGCCTCACCAAGACGAAGGAGCAGTATCTGGAAACGCGGGAGAGCCGCCGAGAACTCTCGTACGAGGCGATGCTCGCCGCCGGCCGACCGCGCTGGGGCCTTGGCGATCGAGTGCGCGTCTATCGAACCCGGGACGGGATGGGCGGTGTCGTGGCTGAGCGGGAGGACGGTGTTCCAACCATCGATGTGACAGGTCAACGGGACTACGATGTCGATCACTACGTCAGGCTGCTGCGCGAGACCTACGCCTCACGCCTGTCGCGCGCCTTCCGCCCCGAGGACTATGCGGCGCTCTTCGCTGATCCTGCGCAGATGCAGCTCTTCGCTCCATCCATAGCGGCGATTCGCCCGGTGCTGACCCGGCATTCGTGATCCCGTCCGGTCCCCCGGCGACGCTTGTAACCTTGCACAGCCATGCCACTCATTCGGGTTTACGTCCACGATGCCTCTGCATCCACAGGTCCGTGAGTCGCGCCGGCGCCGGTCAGTCCCGATCCCGATCTCGATTCCCGCTTTGACTCACATCTCGGCTCAATGGCCTGGGTGGTACTCGCGGTCCGTATGGCCCTTCAACTGGTCGGGGTAGAAGTACACCTCGCGCAGATCCCCGGCGGCATAGCGAGCGGCCTCATCGTTGAAGTGCGCCGAGGTGGGATCGCCGCTCTCACCGCCGGCGGTGATGGCGCGGGCGCGGATCCGGTCGCCGAATTCCACCACGGCCACGAAGCTGTTGCCGCTGGTGCCGTACCATCTCTTTGTGTTCGGGTGGGCCCGGGCCCCGAACGAGGCGAGGGAGCCCCAGCGCGATGAAGTGAAGCCCACCGGGATGCTGGGTCCGTCATCACTGAATGGCTGGACGAGATCGCCGGTCAGGCGCTGGAAGCGGTTGATGTCGCCCCAGGGCGTGTTCCACTTGCCGAAGTCCGCAGCCAGCTTGTCGGACGCGGCCGCGAGGGCCTCGAGTTTCTCCTGCCCGTTGGCTTTGTCTTGGATGTAGTCGTACACGGTCAGGTTTTCGTCATCCGCATCCGCCCTGGTTCGCCGCCACATCTCCTCGCCCCAGAAAACGGCCAGCGACGTGGCCGCAGATGTGACGGACCAGCGGAAATCCCAATCTCGAAGGGACTTGATCTGCTCTCCGACTGCGACCTTCAAGGGGTTCGACTCGTTGGCTTCGTCGTAAGCCTTGATCAGGGCGGGGAGCAGGCTGGCGAAGGCGGGGAGGTAGCTGTCGTAGGCCGCGGTGATCAGAGAATCGACGGTGAAGTCCTTCCTTTCGCTCAGCACGCGTATGGCGTGGATACCGCGCGGGTTCTCGCCGCCCTCTTCGACGTAGCCGGGGAAGTTCAGCTTCTTCGGGCTGTCGGCGCCCGCGGCCGAGTAGGGCCAGTTGTTGGAGTTGTAGAGCCAGCCGTTCTTCGGACTGACCACCAGGGGGCTTTCATCCACCGATAGAGGCCCGCCCCATTCCGTGGCCGGGTCGCTCCCGTCAACCGGTTTTCGCCAGTCGAACCTTGGGTCGCGTTTCGGGATAAAGTTGGCGTGGAAGTAGGCCGTGGCGCCATCCGCGTCCGCGTAGATTGTGTTGTTCGAGGAGTTGGTGTGCAGGTCCATCGTCTGCCGGAACTCCTTGAAGTTGCGCGCCTTCGTACGAGTGAAGGACTGAGTGAGGGCTTTGAGGGGATCTTCCATGAGCCGCACCGAGATCCACTTGTCGATGGCGTCGGCAGCACGCGGGGCGCGGTTCTGGGGCTTCGTCAACACAGCCTCGGCCAGGCGGACGCCGGCGCGAATGATAGGGCCATGGTGAGTGCGGTAAGTAGTGAATTCTTTCCGGGCCATGCCGGCCGCCGTCTTGTACGCCACCGTCACTGTCTGCTCTTTCACCGGTCGTTCTTCGGCGCCGTACCTGTAGAAAAGGCCGGTGGCTTTCTTGACGATGGTCTCGACATACTCGTCGATGTTGTCAACGCCGCTCGACGTGTGCATCCAGCCCACGCGGTCGTTGAAGCCCTGGTACACGAAGAACTGTCCCCAGGTCACGGCGCCATAGGCGTTCAGGCCTTCGTCGCTCGTGACCTGAACCTCGGCGCGGAAGAAAAAGGAGGTGTGCGGGTTGATCAGGAGAAGCGCATGGCCAGACGCGGAGTGCGAGGGTGAGATGGCGATGCCGTTGGAGCCCCTCGGCTCCTCGTCAGCCAGGGGCTCGACGGACGCGACTCTGCGGGCGGAAGGCTTTCCGTAGAAGGCCTCCAGGTCACGAAGATTCACGCGCTCGATGTCGCCGCCGATACTGCCTTCGCTGAAGGTGAGGGCCATCCAGGGCTCGAATCGCTTGATGACGCGGGGCTTTGCGGAGGGATGGGTGTGCAGGTAGAAATTCAAGCCGTCGGCCCAGGCGTTCATCAGCGCTTTCAAGCTGGCCGGACTCGCGAGGTACAGCGCCTTTATCTCAGCCGGATCGATAAAGAGCCTCATGCGCAGATCCTGGTAAATCGCCGTCTCGCCCTCGGCCTCGGCCAGCCGGCCCATCGAGTTGAGGTAGTTGGTCTCAATCCGATTGAAATCGTCCTCGGCCTGCGCGTAGATGAGTCCAAAAACCGCTCCGGCGTCCGTCCTGCCGTGGATGTGGGGAATGCCCCAGTCGTCACGAACGATGGTGACCTGCCGCGCCTGGGCCTCCCACCGCGCGAGTTCCGGATTCGAGGACTGGGCGGACGCGAAGGAGGCCACGGCGGCAAGGCCGACCCCCCAAGCAAATCGAATCGTGAGTCTTCTCATGGCTTGACCTCTCCAGCGTGGTTCATCGCTCTTCTGCCCCGCAGAATCTGGGCGAACGAGCGAGTCTGAATCTCGTCCACCGACAGGCCCGTGGCCTCGATATCGGTGAGACCGATGGCGCCGCAATTCAGGGCGCGCAGGAAGTAGTTCAGCAACCCTTGCCCCGTGGCCGCGTCGTCGAAGACCTCGCCTTGGAGTGTCGCTTGGGCCGCGCGCTCGATGAAGTTCCGCAGTCGCGCCGATGATTCCGCCAGGCCTTCGAGGAAGAAGGCGTAGACCGCCGCGTAGCGCGTCGGAAGTTGCGCCGGATGCAGGTCCCACCCCTGATAAAAGCCCTGGCGAAGGGAGTGGCGCACGTGCTCGTAGTGCAGACGAAACACCCGATGCACGGCCTCGCGGTTCTCTCCGTCCTGTTCGAGGCTGAGCGTCTGGCCAGGCTTGGGTTTGTGGGGGGGGACGGGCATCACATTTGTGGCTCCGTCCGAAATCGCGATTCCGGTTCCGGCCAGCGAAACCTGGATAACGTGCTTGGCGAAATCGCAGGCCGGGTGAGTCATCGACTGGTGGTGCGCGGTGATGTTGCAGCCCGCGGTGTAGTCGTAGGTCCCGAAGTGAGCGCCTCGGATCCGTCCGCCGCCTGCCTTGATGAGGTCGGGCAGCGCGACCTCGCCCTTTGGATTGAAGACGGACTGCGTCGTCTCCACCATCAATTCCAGCCGCAAGGTGTCCGGCTTCAGTCTGTTCGCTTTCTCAAGGGCGGCCAGTGCCTTGGCGGTGATGGCGACCTGTTCTTTGGCCACGATCTTCGGCAGCGTGACCACGAACCCCTTGGGCAGGCGGTTCCGAGTACGCGCCAGCAGTGTGCTGATGAAGATGTCCATGGTCCGGAGGCTGCGGGCGCCCAGTTCGGCAGTCAGGGGCTTGATTCGGATTCCGATGAAAGGGGGCAGAGTTTCTAGGGCGTAGCCCTTCGCCACCTCCTCGGCGGCGGTGACCGCGTGCGTGTCCTCCTCGTCATCGGGTCGGTTCCCGTAGCCGTCCTCGAAGTCGATCCGAAAGTCCTCGACCGCCTCGGCCTGCAGTTTTCTGACCACCCTCTCGTAGATGGTGTCGGCGAGGCGAGGGTCGAGGTTGAGCGCCGAAGCCAGGGACGCGGGGTGGGGCGCGAAGTCGCGGAGTGTCTGAAGCGCATGCTCGCTGAACTTCTGGGCGGTGTCGGCCGCGAAGAGGTGGGCGCCGCCGTAGACCGAGTGGACGGGCTGCCGCTCCGCCGGGTCGCCAGGGAATGCCGCCACGTACTTTCGCCAAACCTTGCTCAGGGGGCGCAGCAAGTCCCTGGTGGTTGCAGAGGAGAGAGATCCCTTCGCTGGCTTCATGGCGGGATCTTAGCGAAGGGAGGGGCGAACTGCGGGCGCCGGCTGAACGTCGCCCGTTACCACCGCAGGGAGGAACCCCTCACTCGGTCGGCGCCTCCAGGAGCACAAGGAGCGCTCGCCGAACCACCTGACCAGCGACGTGGCGTCGGTACTCCGCGGTGGAGCGGATGTCGTCGATGGGAGTGATGACTTTCTCGACCAGAGCCGCGGCGCGATCCGCGAGACCGGCGGACAGCGGCTCGCTCTGGATGAGCGCCTCGACCTCAAGCAATCGGGTGGGTACCGCGGCGATGCTGCCCATGGCCACGCGTACGTCCTTCAGGCCGCTGCCACCCGCGCGGTTGCCGCTTATGGCCACCACCACCTTGCTGATCGCTTGGGCGGCCCGCGTTCCCACTTTGCGAAAGATCTGCACCGTCGGCGAAGGCAGAGGCACGATCACCCGCGCGATCAACTCGTCGACCTCCAGAAGGGTCGTTCGATACCCGGTATGGAACGAGTCGTAAGGAACCACGCGGCGGCCCCTCGGTCCGGCGATCACGATCCGTGCGTTCAGGGCGAGAAGAGCGGGCAGCGAATCGCCCGCCGGAGATGCGTTTGCGATGTTGCCGCCGATGGTCGCCCGGTTTTGAATCTGCGCAGCTCCGATAGTGGCGGCGGCGCTCGCGAGGAGGGGCGCGTGCCTGACCACGCCGGCCGATCGTCGGATCTGGGTGAAGGTCGAGGCGGCGCCCATATTGAGGCCGCTGTCGTCGACTTGAATACCCTGGAGTTCCGCGATGCCGAGGACGTTCAACACTGCCGCGTGCTCGCGGCCGGTGGCGTGATCGATGACCAGCAGGTCGGTGGCCCCGGCCACCTTGACCGGGCGTTTGCCGAGCGCCTCCTGTGCCTCCGCCAGCGTCTTCGGCGAGTATCCGACGCTCACTCGCCCGAGACCCCCTTGGCCGATGGGCTGGCCACGCCTTCGGCCAGTCGCTGATCGGTCAGAACCTCGATGGCCCGGAAGATCCGCTCGTAGCCCGTGCAGCGGCACAGCGTGCCGGAAACGTACTCGCGGACCTGGGCCCGAGTGGGCGTCGGGTGGCGATCGAGGAGCGCGCGGATCGTAACGATCATCCCTGGAGTGCAGGCCCCGCACTGCGCGCCGCCCTCGGTGGCGAACACCCTCTGGAGTTCGCTGACCTCGTCGCCGGCCGAGATGCCTTCGATGGTGGTGATGGACGCGCCCTCCACCTGAAACAACGGCACCAGGCACGAGCACACGGCCTCGTGGTTGAGCAACACGGTGCACGCCCCGCACTCGCCTTCGCCACAGCCCTCTTTCGAGCCCGTGAGGCCGAGATCCCGACGCAGCACATCGAGCAGGCGGGCCATGGGCGGGCCCGCGACTTCGGCCGGCTGCCCGTTGAGAGTGAAGCGGTACTTGGTGCTCACGGCTTCGCCCTCGCCCGCGAGGCCTCAAAAATACTTTCGGGAGTCGCAGGAATCGAAGCGAGGAAAAAGCCGGTGGCGTTCTCGATTGCCTGCAGCAGCGCGGGAGCTCCGCCGTCCATCGGCAATTCACCGACACCCTTGGCGCCGAACGGCCCGTGGGCGGTCGGGTTTTCGATCAGGATAGTCTCCATATCTGGCGTGTCGGCCATGGTGGGAATCAGGTACGTCTGGAGTCGGTCGTTCAGATACCGTCCATCCTTCATCTTCATCTCTTCCAGATAGCCCCAAGCGAGGGCTTGAAGCGTTCCGCCTTCCACCTGTCCCGCGCACATGACAGGGTGGACGATGTGGCCCACATCGCTCACCGTGGTCAGCTTCGTGATCCGGGTGATGAAGGTGTCGGGGTCGACTTCTACCTCGACCACGTTGGCGCCCCAGCCATAGGCTGCGTAAGCGTCGCCTCGATAGGTCTCCTCGTCGAATGAACTGTTGGGCGTGGGCTCGAAGGTTGCTTCGGCCAGGAGGGGACCGTGAAGGGCGATGTATCCCTTCGCTATGTCCGCGAAGGGTGTCGATCCGGATTCAGTCTCGAAGACGCCGTTGTGGAGCAGAACGCTGGCCGGGGCCACCCCGGCGTGGTGTGCGGCGAACGTGCACAGAGCTTGGGAAAGTTCCCTGCCGGCCCGACGCAACAAGCCCCCAACCACCATCACGGTTCGGGACGCGACCGTCGGACCCGAGTCAGGGACTTCGGCGGTGTCGGGCACATGAACGACGACATCGTCCAGCGAGATCCCGCAGGAGTCCGCCGCTATCTGTCGGAAAATCCCCTCGGTCCCTTGGCCGAAATCAGTGGAGGACGAAAGAACCTCAACTTTCAGGTCCTCGCGAAGGCGCAGCGCACCCTTGGACATCATCCGCCGCTCGCCGTTTCCGGTGAAGCCCGAGCCATGCCAGAACAGGGACAGGCCAATGCCCTGGAGACGCCGGCCGTCGTCCTTAGCTCCCTCTCGGGCTGCCTCGTTGGCCCGATACCGCCGGGTGAAACGCGTGGCGGCCTTTGCCTTCTCCAGGACGGACACCGCGCTCACGCTCTCGTTCAGGATCTGCCCGGTGGGGGTCGCGTCGCCCAGGCGATAGGCGTTGCGACTTCGCACCTCGAATGGGTTGAGGCTCAGGGCCCGGGCCACTTTGTCCATCTGCCTTTCGACCGCAAACAGAGTCTGCGGAGCGCCGAAGCCTCGGAAAGCCCCGTTCGGAGCGGTGTTGGTCTTGAGGACACGTCCACGAATGCGCACGTTGGGGCACGAGTAGGCGCCGCCCGCGTGCAGGACGGCGCGGGACAATACGACGGGTGAGAGGGTGATGTAGGCGCCGCCGTCGAGGAGGACGTCGACGTCCATGGCCACCAGGGTACCGTCCCGCTTCACGCCCGTCCGATGACGAACCCTCGATGGATGCCGCTTCGTCGTGGCGATGATGTCTTCCTGCCGCTCGTAAACGATCTTCACCGCCCGGCCGCACGCGCGGGCCAGAAGGGCGGCATGGGCGGCGATCATGTCGGGATAGTCCTCCTTGCCCCCGAATCCCCCTCCGGTGACCGACTGGCGAACCCGGATGGCGTCATCGCCCAGGTCGAAAAGGTAGGTGAGAGCTTTGTGGACGTAGTACGGGCACTGCAGCGAGCCGACGATGTCGACGCCGTTGAACAGGGCAGATGCATCAAATCTCGGGGTGGCGATGACGCCGTGGGGTTCAATGTAGGCGTGTTCCTGGTGACCAGTCGAATACTCACCCTCGACAATGAGATCTGCCTCCGCCCAGGCGCGGTCGACGTCGCCACGAGCGATGTTGCAGGTTGCCAGGACGTTTTCTTCGCCCTGCTGTGCAGGGTCGCCGGCGAGCGCCTCGTCGAGG
>JAENWE010000193.1 GCA_016650185.1 Vicinamibacteria bacterium
CCCGCAGCGAGCCTGGTTCACGAGCCATGCACGTCGAGCTTCGACAGCGTCCTATTCGCCCTGCAAGGACAAACGGGTCTCGCCGCCCTCGATCTGAGCAGCAAGTCCACGAATGAGTCCGACGATGCCTATGCCCTCATCAAAGGCCAGGTCTTCCAGAATCCACACGTTGACGAAGCCGGCGTTCTCGTCATCGACCGGGGTTTGGGCGCTCAAGTGGCGCCTCCTCCGCCCGCTGCACCGGTCACTGCCCTGTTACCACCCCAGAGCGAGACCACTACCGTTGTCTACCCAGGTCTGACTCCGGGGACGGCCGCCTACGCCCTTCTACGCGCGACCACGGTTCCATTCCGCAGCGGGACTGCAGTCTGTAACGTGAAATAAAACCAGAGGCGCGGCTTTCGGGCCAAGACCTCTTTGAAACCCCGGGGTCAGCCTCGGGGTTTCTTTTTTTGTGATTCAGCGCTACGCTTCGTTCGGCAAACACTATGAAGCCCGATTTCAGGATCTGCCCCCAGTGCTCAACCAGAAACCGCCTTGACAAGGAGTTCTGCGTCAAGTGTGGGGAGCCGCTCGAAGGCGTGGCCGCGGGAGACCCCGCGGAGGAGAAGGACACCAAAGGGAAAGCCAGCTTCTTCGTAAGTGAGACTGAAGACAAGAGTGTCCTCATTCCGCTGATTGCCGTGTTGCTCCTTCTATTCGTGGCCCTGGCCGCCTGGCGATACCTCCAGGCAACCGCGCCCGCCACCGGTCCGGAAACAACGGGTCAGTCGATGCTGATCGCGCCGGAGAGCCCGCCCCCTCCGACTCCGGTTCCCGCCGGTCCCGGGGTTGAGGACTATTCGGCGGGTGTCGCCGCGCTTAGGTCGGGCGATTACAAGACCGCGGTAACCCGGCTCCGCGCCGCCACCAAGGCCGCTCCGAATCAACCCAATTTTCGAATCGTCCTCGGCGAGGCCCTGGAGAAGTCCGGTTCTCCGCAGGAAGGTTTGGCTGAGTACGAAGCGGCTGCGGGCCTGGACGCGACCAGCGCCCGCTATGCCGGCGAGTGGGCGAAGGCCCTGAATCGGGCTGGTCGCAACAACGACGCGATTCGCGTCTATGGCATCGCCCTCGCTATCCAGCCTGAAAACCTTCCTAACCTGCGAGAGGTGGCGAACCTCCAGATGAGGTCGAACAACTTCGCGGCGGCGCGGCCGCACCTGGAAAAACTGGCTCAACTCCAACCCGATGACCTCCTGATCAAACAGAATCTGGCGCGCGCCATGGAGACCACGAATGACCTCAAGGGAGCAGCCCAGCAGTATCGAGACATCCTGGTTGCGATGCCGAATGCCGAGGTGAGTCGGGGCCTTCTCTCGGAGGTGTTGATGAAGGACAACCTCCCGGCTGAAGCGTTGAAGGTGCTCGATGCCGGATTGGCGGCGAATCCGTCGTCCGCCGCCCTTTTCCGGGAGAAGGGCCGCGTTTATGACCGCATGGGCAACAACGCGGGGGCCATCGCCGCCTACCGGGAGTACTTGAGGCTCGCTCCCACCGCCGCCGACGCGCGTGTCTTCAAGGATCGCCTGGAACAACTCTCCGGGCTCGTGGCACAGTAAGAGCGCCGCCATGCCGAGCCTCCCGACCATCAAGGCGCGCTCCCGATGGATCGATCAGTTCGTCTTCATCGTGGTGGCCAGCCTTCTGGCCGCCTCCGCTCAAACCGATGACCTGGCCGCACTCGCTCGCAAGGAGAAAGAGCGCAGAGCCAAGATCACCAAGAAGGCGAAGGTTCTTACCGAGAGTGACGGCAAGTTGATGGCCGAAGAGGGTGGCGGATCGGTGACTATGATGGAGGCCGCCAATCCATCCGAAAGTGCGCCCCCCTCGAGCAATGCCCCCTCGAGCGAGGCGGCGAAGGAGGTGTGGAAGTCGCGCGCGGTCAGCGTCCGCGCGCAAGTCAAGGCGGCGGAGGCCACTCTGGAGCAATTGGAACATGAGCTCGCCGTATTTCGATCCGACCAGGCGCCGCTGAACGCCGCTGAGGCTCAAGACCCGTTGCGCCTTCAGAAACGCGAAGCCAAAATGGCTGAAATGAACAAGGCCGTCGAGCTTCAGAAGTCACTTGTCGTCGAGGCCAAGAAGTCGGTCACGGTTTTCGAGGAGGAGGCCCGCCGGAACGGAGTCCCTCCTGGCTGGCTTCGTTAGCCGTCCCGCCATCCCTTGGGTTCTCGCTCCCGGGTTCCTGCGATAGGGCGAGGCCCTGCCCGTGATTGACGTCCTCCTGGTCGAAGACAAGGATTCACTCCGGCAGATCCTCACGGAAACCCTGCGAGGCCGCGGCCTGGTGGTGGAGGCGTGCGCCGACACCTATGAGGCCAAACGCGCGCTCGCCCGCACGGGGTTCGGGGTCGTCCTCACGGATCTGAAGCTGCCCGCGGGCAGCGGATTCGATGTCCTCGCCGCCGCGCTCAAAGCCAGCTCGGAGACCGACGTGATCGTGATGACCGCGTTCGGCTCCATCGAGGATGCGGTCCGGGCCATTCGCGAAGGCGCTTCCGATTTTCTGACCAAGCCCGTGGATACCGACCACCTCCTTCTCCTCGTCGATCGAGCCCTGGAGCGGCGCCGGCTGAAGCGCCGCGCGTTCCTCCTCGAAGAGGAACTCCAGGAAAGGATGTCTCTCCCGCGGCTGGTGGGAACGAGCGCCGGGCTCAAGGAGGCCCTGCTCCAGGTCCAGCAGGTCGCCCCCTCGGACACCACCGTTCTGATTCTCGGGGAAAGCGGCACCGGCAAGGAGCTTTTGGCGCGATCCGTCCACCAACTCTCTCCCCGGGCGAAGGGCCCTTTTGTGGCCATCAACTGCGCGGCCATTCCCGAGTCGCTGCTCGAGAACGAGCTGTTCGGCCATGAGAGGGGAGCCTTTACCGGCGCCAATGCCCGCAAGCTGGGGCGGGTTGAAATGGCCCA
>JAENWE010000194.1 GCA_016650185.1 Vicinamibacteria bacterium
CGCCGTGGGCCGGCCTTGCTGGTCAAGCTCGAAAATATCGCGATGGGCCCACACGTCCGAGCTGTCATGCTCGACGTAGAAAGGGAGATCGCCGACGAGGCGGACGCTTTGAGCGCGCGCCGCTTCAGTGAGGGCGCGCCACTGGCGATCGAACTGGTACTGAACAAAGGCGTGGTACTCGATCTCGCCCGCATGCTTCTCTCGCGCCCGGGCGAGATCCCGGGGCTCCCGAAGGCGCAGACCCTTCTCCCAATCCGCCCATGACGCGCCGCGGTTGAAGGCCTTCAGGGCCATGAAGAGGGTGTGATCGTTGAGCCAGGCGCCCTGCTTTCGCTGGAAGGTCTCAAACCGGGCGCGATCCGCGCGGGCCGCGTCGTTGCGGAACGTCGCGTAGGCCTCGCGGAGCAAGACCTCGCGTTTTCGGGCCGTCGCCTGATAGTTGACCCGCCGGGCAGGCAACGCCACGAACCGTCGCAGCGCGCGCGCGTTCAGGAGACCGTCACGGGCCAGCATCTCCGGACTGACCAGCAGGGGCGAGCCCGCAAACGACGACGGTGAGCTATAAGGCGCATTCCCGGCGCCTACCGGACAGACCGGCAGCATCTGCCAGTAGCGCTGACGCGCTCGACCCAACTGTTTGACAAACCGGTGCGCGGAGGAACCGAGGTCGCCGCACCCGAAGGGTCCGGGCAGAGAGGTGAGATGAAGGAGCACACCGCTCCCCCGCTCGTTCGAGAGATCGCGCCGCTTCAAGCCGCCGCCTCGAGGAGGGCGACCGGCAGGTGCGCGAAGACCTGGAACAGAGGCAGCACCGGCTGGCCGTTCCGGATTTCCGCATTGAGCGTGTGCCCGCTCACCGCGTCACGCAGCGAAGGTGTTGGCTGACCCGCGGGGAAAAGAGTCGCAAGCGACACGCAGGTGTCGCCCCAGGCGGCAGAGCCTATGGGAGGGCAACCTCCCTCGGTGAGGGCGGCGAAGAACCTACCGAAGATCGCGATCACGGAGCGTCGGCCTTCACCACGAGAAAACGCAATCGCATGTCGGCTTCGAGCGCCCAGGACGGACAGGGCCGAGTAGGGTCCGGCTTCGAATACATCTGAGCGGGCTCGGCGCAGGCCCAGGGCCCGATAGGTGAGGAACAGCTTGACTCGCCCATCCGAAGGAGCGCCCAGCAAGTGCTCAGCCAAGGCGCCCGCGTCGACGTCAGCATCGCGCCGTAGTTCAGCGAGCATCGTTCGCCGGCTCTCGTAGTCGACAGGGCGGCGGTTGTCGGGATCGACCAGGGACAAGTCCCAGAGTTCATTCCCCTGGTAAATGTCCGGCACGCCCGGGGAGGCGATCTTGAGGAGAGTCTGGGCCAAGGACGTGTAGTAGCCAAGCGTGGCCAGACGCTTTTGGAACTGTCCGATGTCCTCGATGAACCGGGCGTTCTGCGCGGGATCAAGCACGGTGGCGACGAATTGGGCGACCGCATCCTCATGCTCCTGGTTGGGGTTGATCCAGCTCGTGTGGAGCTTGGCTTCACGACTCGCCTTGGTCATGTAAGCCTGGAGTCTGGCCACGAACGAGGGGCCGCTGGCGGGAGACTCCGCGGGCCAGGCTCCGAGTATCGTCTGATAGAGCAGGTACTCGGTGAGGTCATCCGGGGTGGCATCGCCCACGAGGTCGCGTTTGTGCCGGCGATTCTGCTCGCGCCATCGGTCGACCGCATCGATCCATTCGTCCGAGAGCTCGGTCAAAGCGAACAGACGCGCGCGCACGTCCTCGCCGCGTTTGGTGTCGTGGGTCGCGGTGGTCGACATCGTGGTCGGGGAAAGTCGGAGGCGCTCGGCGTTTTCGTGATGCAACTGTTCGACCGAAATTCCGCGCGCGTCGATCGGACCACCGACCTCGTTCAGGGCGGCCAACGGGAAGTAGCGATAGAAAGAGGTGTCTTCCAGACCCTTGGCCATCACCGGCGCGGTCAGCTGCTGCAGACGCAGGACGAAATCGCGGCGCTCGGCGAGGTCGATGGGCTCCAGTCCTTCGGGGGCCTCCAGGAGGAGGAGAGAGCGGACGAAGTCGAAGATGGAAGGGCTGGTGGTCGGGTTGCGCCGCTTGGCCGAGCGCACCGCGGCTTCGACGTGGGCGCGATCCTCGTCCCCAATCGTTTCGTCCTCGGCACGCACATAGGTCCGATACACCGGAAAGCAGGCGATCACTTCGGCGAGCGCACCCTGAAGGCTCTGCAGCGTGAAGTCCCTGGAGGACCGGTGCTGTTCCGAGATGCGATCAAGCCGGCGCGAAAGCACCGTCAGTTCGGCGGACAGGGCCACGTCCAGGACAAGTTTCTTGGCCTCATAAGCGACGTCCGCGAAACGACGCGGCTCCTGAGCGAGCCGGGCTTCCAGGCGCCGCAGGGCTGCCACCCCCTCGCCATAGACGAAAACCCCCCCCGCCAGGTTCAAGAAATCGTAGCCGGTCGTCCCGTGGACCGGCCAACTCGCGGGGAGGCGCTCACCTGGTTCGAGGATCTTCTCCACCACGGTGTAAAGCGTCTCGCCGCCGGAAGCCGTGGTCAGCACGCGCCGCAGGCGCGCCAGGTAGGCCTGTGGATCCCACAAACCATCGACGTGATCTACTCGAACACCGCTGACCTGGCCTTCCCGCACCAACCTCAGCAGAACCTCGTGAACGGCATCGAAGACCGCCGGCTCTTCCACGCGGACCGCGGCCAGTTCATTGATGTCGAAGAAACGGCGGTAGTTGATTTCCTCGGCCGCCACTCTCCAGTGGCTGAGACGGTAGCCCTGCTCGGAGAGGAGCGCCTCGAGAGCGTCGAAGCTGCGTGGATCCTCCGGACGGCCGTTCAGCTCGACCAGGGCGTCATCGATGGCGGCGCTCACCCGGGGATCCTTCTGGACGTGGGCGTCGATACGCCGGCGGGAAATCTCCCGGTCGCGAAGACGTTCGCGAACGCGCTGACGATCCGTCTCCGTGCGTGGCGGAAGATGCTCCAGCGAGGTGATGATGCTTTCCAGCTCGAGTAGAACGGACGAAGCGTCCGACATCGAAGGGCGCAGCCGGGCGAGCGCTCCGTTCAGGATCTGGGGCCAGGTCTTGGGCGCCACCGGGAAGGTGAGATCGTGATAGTTCGCCACGAACGCACCGTCTTTGTAAGCCACGCGGATGTCGCCGGCCTCAAGAACGCGGCCGAACTGATCGCCCAGGACCGGGAGCAGGATCTTGGCCTCGAGATCCGGTTTGGGCGGAGTCCAGTCGATATCGAACCATCGGGCAAAAGGCGAGCTCGGGCCGTTTTCGAGGACATCGTTCCAGGAGTGGTTGGCGGAACCCCAGATGCTCATGTGGTTCGGCACCACGTCCACCAACAGCCCCAGACCATGGTCTTTGAGGTTGGTGGCGAACGCAGACATCTCGGCGTCGTTACCGAGCTCCGGGTTCAGCCTTCCAAGGTCCACCACGTCGTACCCGTGACTGCTGCCCGGCCGCGCCATCACGATCGGAGAGAGGTAGGCGGCGCCCGCGCCGAGGTCAGCCAGGTAGGGGACGATGGCGTTCGCCTGAGCCAATGGGAAGTCGCGATTCATTTGGAGCCGGTAGGTCGCGCTTGGAATGCCCATTTCGTGTTGATTATAACAGATATACGACCGCCGGTCGTATATCTATAGGGTCACATTACGCTTCGCTATGTCTTTTAGATTATTCTACTAACGGAACTGACATTGCCTTCGAAGAAAAAATCTCCTGATCGTTTGATGAATATTGGTCACATTCGGGTTCTTGACCACGAAGTGATCAGTCGAAGAGCACGACGGAAAGAGCGCACCCGCCGAGCGCTCTTGGACGTGGCTCTGGCCTATTTCGCCCGTCGCGGCATCTACGGCACACGGATCGAAGACATCACTGATCAGGCAGATCTCGGCAAGGGCGCCTTCTATAACTATTTCGACTCGAAGGACGATCTCGTGGCCACACTGCTCGCCGAGGCGGTTGAGATTCTGGATCGCGACTACCTGAGCCGCGCCGCGCCATCCGCCGGGCTCGCCGAACGCGTCCGCTCGCTGGCCACCGAACACGAGCGTTTCTTCGAGACCCACCGCGATTATCCCGTGCTCTTTCATCAGGCGCGGGGCCTGCTCATGCTGGATTCGTCCTCAGCCAGCCGGCTGCGACTCGTGATGAGGGACTATCTGGCTCGGTTGGAGCGAAAGCTCTCGCCCGCGAGCGAAGCGAGCGCGGCCTCGGGAACCGCCCTCTACCTCGACGCGGCCGCCGCGTTCGCAGGGGTCATCACGGGCTATCGCTCTCACGCGCTGGCCGCAGCGCTTCCCGTCGAGTCCAAAACCGTGGTCGCGGTCGCCTCCTTCGGATTGGTGGGCTTGCTGGAAAAACGTGCCCTGCCTTAGCCTCACCCTACAAGGGCCGGTGGCTCCTCCCGCGACGCTCCCTTATGGGGCACTCCTCGGCCTCCTCACCTCGGTCGCGGGCGGAGGCTCGGCGCCCCAAAACCAGAGTGTGCGATATCTCATTCGCCATTGGCGGCCGGGCAAAGTAGTCTGAGGGTAGCCATGCGGATCAGATTCTGGGGAACTCGCGGTTCGATCGCAAAACCAGGGCCGACCACCGCGCGGTACGGCGGCAACACGTCCTGCGTGGAAATCCTCTCCAACGCCGGCACGCTCATCGTGGTCGACTGCGGAACCGGCGGGCACGACCTGGGGCAGCAACTGGTCGCGGCCAAGGGCAACAACACGCGCGGCCATATCCTCATCAGCCACACCCACTGGGACCATATCCAGGGAATCCCCTTCTTCGCTCCGCTCTTCTCTCCCGGCAATGAATGGGACATCTACGGCCCCAAGGGACTGGCGCAGGGCATCCAGACCATCCTGGCCGGCCAGATGGAGCACACGTATTTTCCGATCTCCCTGGCCCAGTTCGCCGCCACCATAAGGTTTCACGATCTCGTCGAGGGCACATTCAGCATCGACGACGTCAAGATCACGACCCGCTACCTGAACCATCC
>JAENWE010000195.1 GCA_016650185.1 Vicinamibacteria bacterium
GAACTCGGATTCGGGCGTACCAGGGGGCACGGTCACGAAGAAGCGCATCGTCAGTTCCTCGCCCTCGTAGCGGAACTTCACCGGCGCTGAAGCCGGTTCCACTTGGAGTTTGCCGGCGTCGAGCTTGACCACGCTGTCGACTGCGCCCCTGCTTCCGTTCTTGACCGTGACTCTCAGTTCTCGTTTCACCCCTGAAGCCGACGTCGGCACGACCACGAAATCCGGGGTGAGGTTCACCGAGAGCTTGGGAATGACGTTGACCTCTTTCTGTTTCTCGCCGCCCACCCATGGACCTTCGTATCGATACTGCGCGGCTTGCGCCCGCCCAAACGTGGTTCCCGCGCTGCTGAACGAAAACTGCGCCTGGATGTCCGATGGGCTCCAGGGCAGGGTGAGGTCCGTGAGGATTTCGATGTCGTACCGGTCCACCTTGAGATTTCGCTTCCAGTACGGCTGGGTGTAGCGCGCGTTCGAGCCGACAGTGACCGTGAATGTTCCCTGCGCCTTCTGGCCCGGAGCGAGGTCGCCGACTTTGTCGAGTTTGCCGGTGACCATCCAGCCGCTCGGCACCGCGATTGAAACGTCCTCGACGCGTACTGGCTCGTTGCCTTGATTGACCACCAGAGCGGTCACCTCGAAGGCCTGTCCAGAAACCACGTCGCCATCGTTCGCCACGGCCTGGAACACCACGCCATGGGCCAGGATCAGCGCCTGTTCGAACTCGGTCGCCTTTCGATCCAGGCGGTTGAGGAGATTGGCCTTGGCTTCGTTCGACAGACCACCGCTCTTCACCTGCGCGATCAGGGATCGCGTCGCTCCCAGGCCCTTTCGGAGAGCCGGAACTACCTTATTGAGCCCTCGCGGATCGTACGTGGCGCTTGCTTCCATGGCGGCGGTCTGAATGGCGGCGAGGCCTTCGGCCAGGTTTGGATCCTTGTCCTCCTCGCCCCGGGCAAAGCGAATCAGCGCCCTGACGGAAATGTCGTCGGGCAGGATCGATGTGCCTCCGCCCGCGATCTTCGGCTCGGAGTCGACGATGTAGTAGGTGCCCTGCCCGGCTCCCGGGTCGCTCTTCAACTGACCGCCACCCTGGCACTTGTGGAAAGATCGGCCGATCGAGCCGAACTCGGCGTAGCTCATGCCCAGAAGCGAATCGTAACCGCTGGTGATCACGGTGGTGGCCGGGCCCTCCATCTGTTGAGCCCCACCCCCGACGCCGCCCTGGTAGTCGCGCAGGGCCTGCCAGGGGAGAAGTCCCTCCTTGATCTGGTTGGTGAACCGGTTCGAGTCGGCGGCCACCCGGAACGCCTCTTTGGCCAGGCGCGCGGTGGTCTGATGGTGCTGACCGCCCCCCGGCGCTTCCAGGGAAAGGGTAAGCACCACATCCGGGCGGAAGCTCCGAAAGACCCGCACCACATCGTCGAGGATCTCTTCCTTGCCCCACTTCTGAAGCGTCTCTTCAACGCTGAACGAGTAACCGAATTCGTACGCCTTGGTGAAGAACTGCTCCGCGTCGTCGTAGCGGTGCACGCCCGCCAGTTCTTCGGTCCGCAGAATGCCGATGGCCTGAAATAGTTCGGGGCCGATCTCGATCTGTCCGCCGTCCCCGCGAGTGACCGTGAGAAGACCGGTGCGCACGCCCAGGCCGCGCGAGAGCAAAGTAAGGACGCCGTTGTTTTCATCATCCGGATGCGCGGTGACGTAAAGGACGTTGAAGGAGACGGGGAGACGGCGCAGAGCCAGGCCCAGGCCGCTCGCCCCCAGGTCTTGAGGAATCGGGGCCAACTGCGCCTCTGAGATCGAGGCGGTGACAAAGAAGAGCAGGCTTAAGATCGCGGGGAATCGCGAGGCCAGGGGTTTCGGCAAGTGGGTTAACTCCTGCTTGAACTGATGGTGTCCACCGCCGCCACGGTGTTTCGGGTTAGGTGAGTCCGACTCTCCGGACTATCGAATCCGGATCTTCAACTGCAATCTGATCGGAATGAGAATGTCTCGCCCCGATCCGGACAGGGTGAGCTCGACGGGAACGCTCACCAGCACCGGATCCGCCTTCAGAGCACCGGCAGGGATGTCCACCGCGGCTTCGACGTTGATCGGGTCTGAGGTGAAGCTGGAGGAGCCGCCC
>JAENWE010000196.1 GCA_016650185.1 Vicinamibacteria bacterium
CACCAGGGTCTCCGGCAGCACGAGATAGGGTGGAATGACCTCCAGATAACCGCGCTCCTTGGTATGCAAGTCGAGCATGAACTGAATCAGCGCCCGTTCGAGCCTTGCTCCCATGCCCCACAGACTCGAGAAGCGCGCGCCCGAGATCTTGGCCGCGCGCTCGAAGTCGATAATCCCGAGCGCCGCGCCGAGATCCCCATGGAGGCTGGGTTTGAAGTCGAATTTCGGGGGCGTGCCCACCGATCGCACCACAGCGTTTCTAGAAGCATCACCCCGCGGGACGCTGGCATCGGGGATATTGGGGAGGATCAGCATCAGCTCTTGGAGCTTCGACTCGATGGTTCCGAGTTCGGCATCGAAGGCTTTGACGTGGTCCGAGACCGTCTTCATCTCGGCTTTGAGATCAGTGGTGTCTTCCTTCGCTTTGGCGCGTCGGGAGATGTCCTCTCCGGCCAGGCGTTGTCGATGTCGCAGGGCCTCGACCTTTTGGATGATTTCCCTGCGCCGGGCGTCGAGGTCCCAAGGGTCGGCCTCGCCAAAGACCTTTCCGGGATCCTCTCCTCGATCCTTGAGCATCGAGAGGATGATGTCCTTGTTCTCGGCCACATAACGCAGTTCGATCACGGTGTTTTCCTTCCGGAGTTCGCTCACTCAGATGGCGCGTCGGGTGACGCGGTTGCCTGAAGCAGTGCTATTTTCCACCGGATGCTTAGAAAGGTTCGAAAAGTCGTCATCCCCGCCGCCGGCCTCGGCACGAGGTTTCTCCCCGCCACCAAGGCGATGCCCAAGGAAATGCTGTGCGTGGTCGACAAGCCGATCATCCAGTACGCGGTGGAAGAGGCGGTGGCATCCGGCATCGAGCACATCATCATCGTGACCGGCCGCTCGAAGTCGTCGATGGAGGACCACTTCGACATCGCCTTCGAACTCGAGGCAACTCTACGAGAGCGGGGGAAACTCGACTTGGTGCGCGAGGCTCGCAAAGTCTCAGACCTCGCTTCGGTGTCCTATATCCGCCAGAAGGAACCCCTGGGTCTGGGCCATGCGGTGCTCGCCGCCCGAGACCTGGTGGGCGACGCGCCGTTCGCGGTCATGCTTCCGGACGACCTTATCGACTCACCTCGAAAGGCCGCTCTGCGTCAGATGATCGAGGTCTTCGAGCGGACCGGCGACCCGGTGATCGCGCTCTTGAAGGTGGCGCTCAAGGACATCTCCGCCTACGGCGTGATCAAGGGCGAACAGGACGCGAAAGACCCCAGGATCTATGTCCTCCAGGAACTGGTGGAAAAGCCGAAGATGGAGGATGCGCCTTCCGATCTCGCCATCATGGGGCGATACATCCTGACTCCCGACATTTTCGAAGACCTCGCCACCACCGCGCGCGACAAGGGGGGCGAAATCCAGCTCACCAACGGCCTGCGCGCCTTGAGCACAAGACGACGACTGCTGGGCTACGAGTTCGAGGGCATGCGGTACGACGCCGGACAGAAGCTCGGTTTCCTCAAGGCCACCGTGGATCTGGCCCTCCAGCGCGACGACCTCGGGCCGGCGCTGCGCGAGCATTTGAAGTCTCTGGGCCTCTAGTGTCCGGGCGCAATCGGCCCTACTGCACCCGCATGGATGTGGTCAGGGACGTGGTCGGCCCCACACTGACCTTCATCAAGTACTCGCCCGACCCGACGGCCTCGGGAGAGATCGAGAAGACCACGCGATCAAAACCGTCGGCGTCGCGGGTGATCTTGAGACCCTCCGGACTCTGCAACTTCTCCACTCCGTCGGCCCCGGTCAAGACGACCCGAAATTCGTCGGCTTTCCCGGTAGAGGGCGACTTGAAGACGCAGATCTCCCGGGGGGTCCCTTTCTTCAGGACGGGGGTCGCCTCCACGGTGAACGGACGGGCGTCGATGCGGAAAGGGATCTCCCGGTTCGGCCGGCGGTCGGTGACCGTGGGCAGGGCCACTCGAGCGAAGGGATCGCCGGTCACCATGGGTGACGACACGAAAGGCGTGCTTGAAAAGTCGGGGACCACCACAGGGAGCCGCAGCGCGCCAAACTTCTGAGACTCCGGATCGCGCAGGAGGAGGCGAACTTCGTAGTTTCCTGGAACGGCGCCGAAGGTGGTCAGGATCTGCAACCCGTCCGCCTTGAGCTTGGCGCCCAAGGTCGCGGGGTCGAGGGCGGGGGTGGCTCGGAAGAAATCACTGACCGTGCCTTTGTCATCGACCAGATAGCCGAAAAGCTCAAAGTTGATCTGCTTGCGCTTCAAGGGCTCGGTAAAAGCTTCGGGCGGAATCTGAATCACGATGGGAACACCGAGGCCGTTTTGCGGCGACCTATAGGGCATCGCGTAGGCCGAGAGCAGGATCGGGCCTCCGGAGAGTCCTTTGGCGATGATTTCCGATGCTTGCAGCCCTTGCCGGTGGAGGTCGGGCTTCTTCGGATCGGGAATGAGATACGTCGGCCGGTGATTCACCTTGAGACCGGACTGCTTCACCTTGATTTTCAGCTTTCGAGCCTTCCCGACATCGGCGGACGTTGGGGAGAACGCGAGCACGTAGTAGGCCTTGGTCGCGTCGGCGATGTCCCTGAGCGCCGCGCCGACATCGGTCGTTCCCTTGATGAAGCGCCCGCCGGTGTTGAATGCGAAGGTGGCCAGAGAATCCAGGCCGCTCGTCGGATTGAACGCGGAACCCTCCTGAGACGAGAGGTCCATGGTGTCCGCCCCCGCGCTGCCAAGGTCAATAGCGTGGACGACCACATCTGCGCCGCGCATGGTCGCGAACACGCCGGACAACGCGTTCTGTCCGCCGGCGGAGCCAAAGTAGGTATCGCTGTCGACCTCCGCCAGATTGCCGCTGATGACTGCGGCCGTGGCCTGTCCTTTCTCGTTGCCCTGAGCGCCGGTGATGATGGTGGTGTCGAAGCCCTCGGAGAACAGGATCACGTTCTTCCGGCCGCGGATCGCATCCAGTTGCTGGGCGAGCCCCTGAAATCCCCCGAGGAACTGCGAGATCTGCTGGGCGTAAGCTTGGCGCTGCTGCCGCATGAGAAGAAGCGCGACCGCACGCGCGGAATCCTGCGCCTGTCCGTCGCGGCTATCCGCGTCGGCGGACACGACCAGACTCGACTCCAGGTTGGCATCGAAAAGTATCCCCAGCGGATCGCGATTCCGGGCCACATCCCCACGGCCCACGGAGTTGATGGCCCTTATGACCTGAGTTCGATCCGGACTCAAACCCAGGAGCATCTTCATTCCCTGAGCGGTGGCGGCCACGACCGCGACCAGATCACCGGGCCGGATCTCCTCTTCGAGAAATTTCCTCGCGGCTACCCGCGACCGTTCCACCGCGATCGCCCGCGAGAGAGCGATGTCGAAAAGGAGGACGAACTGCCGGCGAGAAGAGAGAAGAGTGGCGCCGCCGGCGGTGCCGGTAGGGCTCTGGGCGGGACCGTCGCCCGAGATGGCCAGAAAGCCTTGAATGGCTGCTGGCTTCCCTCCATCTTCGACCTCGAAGTCCTGGGCGGTCAGTCCAGAGACACTGCGACCGTCCTTGTCGGTGACGAAGACCGGAATGGCCACGATGCTGACCTCCGATCCAAAAGTCAGAGGGGGCTTCTTCTGTTCCTGACCGGTCGCGCTCCGGGAGGTTGCGAGCCCAAGGAGCAGCACACCGGCGAGAAGGCTAATGGAGCGATAAGTCATGACCACCTCCGAAGCCAGGATCCGCGAATCCGCTCCGCGAGCCGCCCGGCGACTGGGGCCAAGGCTACACTCCCTCGGAGGCTTGACGGGTGCCCCAGGCGGCGGATGCCCGTCGGTGATGTGCGTGCCCTTCTGTATCAGCGCGACTCGCCCCAAGGCGGAGCCTGAACGGCACCGGACGCGGCGGTGAGGGGCAAGGTCCCGCCGCAAATCGAGGGGAGAGCTTTCGCGCCCTTCATCCAGTCGAACACGGCTCCGGCGGCCACATCGTGGCCTCGCGCGTTCCAGTGACCGTCGAACGTGAAGTAGGTGGGCTTGAAGATCTGGTCGGCGGCCTTGAGGGCGGGGGTCAGGTCGATGACGGCCACTTCGAGGGCCGCCCCGAGGTGTTGGATCTTGTCCCGGACCTTCCCAAGGTTCCAGTCTCCCTCCTTCAACTGGTAGAGCTGCCGCGTGACTTTCCAGGAAGCCTGCTGAATCTCCATTCTTCCCGGAATGTAGACCAGGGCGAGGGTGGAGCCATGAGCGTGCACATCGTTCCTGAGGGCAGCGACAATGGCTCCAACTTTTTCCCAGGCATCTTCGATCGGTGCAAGGTCTCGGTGGTCGTAGACAAGCATTTCCAGTCTGGGCGAGACTTTTGGAATGGGATTCCAGAGGCCGAGCCGGGCCACGGCGTCATGGAGGTCGGGGGCCCCGAGCCAAAGCCTCTCCCGAACCATTTCGAGAAGGGCGGAGCCCTGAAACGTTTCCGGGACCTCGTCCACCGCAGGAGCCGCGACGTCCTTCGGCTTTTCCTTCACGGGATAGCGATGCAATTTGAGGGCGCCTCCGCCCATCTCAAACGCGGGCTTCGGGGTACCGAAGTAATCCTGCCGATCGGAATACAAAACGTCGTTCCAGTAAAAGAACAGAAGAACCAGCGCAGGCCGGTACCGCGCGCCCTCAGACTGGTAGAAGAGATACTCCTGGTCCGTGCTGTAGGCCGCGGTGGCTCCGTTGATGACTTCCGCGTTGCACCCGGCTTCATCGAGTCGACGCTCGATTCTTTGGGTGACCGTCTCGGGAAAATCGACCGTATACCCTTCCACGAAGGAGTCGCCCAGGGCCAGGACGCGAAAAACGCCGTGCGAAGGATCAATCGGCCGTTCCGGATCGCGAAGTCCTCTTGAGTTTGTCCGCACCTCAACCGTGTACTCCCGCCTCTGGTACGTCGCGGCGGCATTCCCCTTCTTGCGCCAGCCCAGAAGCGGGTCATACTCGTTATAGCGCGCATCTTCGCCGCCCTCCTTCCCTCCGTGCTGCCGCGATCTCAGGAGTCGCGCCACCGCTTCCGCCGTGCCCAGGACAAAGATGAGCGACAGGGTCACGAGAGCCAGCCGAAGCAACCATTCGCGAGCCCGCGACTCTCGACGAGAAGAGGAAGAACTGATGGGAGACCTGGACATGGAAAGGCCAGAGCTTAGAACCCCTGACGCGGACTATTCATGAGGGAATCTGCCCGCTCGGATCTGTGGGTGGTCGACAACCTCGACGACGGACGACGATAGCCTCCGACGGGCTGCCTACTCCTCTTCGATCTTGAGGATCCGGGAGGCGGTGGCCTCGATTCGGCGGAAATGCTCGTCGTAGGTCAGGAGGGTGGCGCCCGCGCTGGCGGAGGTTGCGGCGATCCAGATGTCGTTCGTAGGCAGAGGAGCGCCGCGTCGCCTCAAACCGCCGGCAATGGCGCCGAAGAGCCGGGCCACTTCGGCGTCCACCGCGAGGATCTCGACCACGGGGTTCGCCAGGAACGCGCGAAGCTCGCGCTCGTTCCGTCGCGCCCGGTCG
The DNA here is from genome assembly GCA_016650185.1 of Vicinamibacteria bacterium. GTDB lineage: Bacteria > Acidobacteriota > Vicinamibacteria > Fen-336 > JAGNNV01 > JAGNNV01. The sequence continues at coordinate 5,534 of JAENWE010000196.1, forward strand.
CCCAGTCCAAAGCCCATCCAGAGTTCGCCCAGGACGATGGTCGGCACCCCGATCCAATCCGCGTGGTCCATCAAATGGACGACTGGTCCATGACCGCGCTTGAAGTGGCTGTATGCGGACGTGTCGAGACAGTATCGGGCTAGCGCCACAGCTCCTCGTCAACCTGCCGGGTGGCGAGCGTGGCTCTTTCGAACGCCGTGGCGTCGCGAGACGTCCAGGTCCCGGCGAGCTTGGCCAGACCGTTGGAGCGGGGGCTCTCCGTTGCCTCGACGCCGAGGGCGTGGTTCAGGAGTCCGATCACCGTGGAGTTCAAAGACGCTTTGCGCCGCTTCCGCTCTCGCGACAGGGCGGAGGCGAGGGCTGGGGGGATTCGCCGGACGGTCAGGTGGGAGGCAGGGTCGCTCATGAGAGGTGCATTCTACTTCAGCGTCACGTGAATGCAGCCAATCAGAGAAGCGAGTCGTCGACCTCGCGCAGGTCAAGGATCGGTCTGATCTCCGAGTGGTCGACAACTTCGACGGCGGGCGACGCTAAGCCGGGGGGCGGTGAGACCCGCCCCCCGCAGACTCCGGGCGCGGATGGCGGTCAGGCCGACGCCCGCGGTGAGGATCCAGACGTCCGCACGATCACTGAACCGTTGGACCAGCCCGAGCAGGTCATCGAAGAGCAGAAGCGGTTCGCCTCCACTCAGGAAGAGTTGCGCGGTTCCCGAAAGACACGATTTGCTCCCCGATCGCCTGCAGCTCGGCCGCGGACAGCGCCTCGTGCGGTCCGAGAGCCTTCCACTCGAAGCAATGCTCACAGAGCAGGCCGCAAAGGTTGGTGATCGCGAAGATCGCGGTCTGGACCGCTGGAGCCGGGTCCGCGGGATTGAGCGCGCCCGATCTCGTTCCCCATGAACCGGTCGAAGGCCCGGCTGGGGAACCCGGGGGCATACAACGCGAAGAAGGCTCGTCCCTGCGCGGTCGCTTAGCGTTTCACCTTCGGCTGTCGGGTGCGGGCCCACCCCGCTCTGAGTCGCGGCCCCAACCTGTCGGAAGTCCATCGTGGGCGGGTGCTGCCTGAGGGCCTGGATGCATCCCCGTCCGTGGTGCAGGGCAACCTGACCATTCAGGATTCGGTTTCCTCATGAATGTTCCGGGCCATCGGGCTCTGGCGCTTTCTTCAGGGGCTCCAGGTTCGGGTCAGTCGGACGAAGTTTTGGAGCAACCGGTGTCCATCGGGGGTGAGGACCGATTCGGGATGAAACTGAACGCCGAACAGGGGGCGCTGGGTGTGACGAACGCCCATCACCGTGCCCTGAGACGTCCAAGCGGTCACCTGAAGGACTTCGGGAAGAGATGCCGCTTCCGCGACCAGAGAGTGATAGCGGCCGGCGGGGAAGGGGGAGGGAAGTCCAAGAAAGAGGTCCTGGTGGTTGTGTTCGACAGCCGAGGCCTTGCCGTGACGCGGTTCGTCCGCCCGAACCACACGGCCTCCAAACGCAGCAACGATGGCTTGATGCCCCAGGCAGACGCCCAGGATCGGCACGATCGCCGAGAGCGCCCGGATGGCCGCGATGGTAATCCCGGCGGTCTCGGGACGACCGGGGCCGGGTGAGAGGACAAGAGCCGTGGGTCGCAGGGCTTTCAGGCCCTCGATATCAATGGCGTCGTTGCGAAAGACGCATATGTCCTCCCCCATGGAACCGAGAGACTGAACAAGGTTGAAGACAAACGAATCGAAGTTGTCGATGACCAGGATCATTCGTTTAGCCGGGGGGCCGCAGACGTAGGCCCGCTTGTGCTCAGCCCCCCGGACCCCCGCGCTCCGACCGAAGTGAATTCGGCCTCCGCTTCGTTTAGCCGGGGGGCCGCAGACGTAGGCCCGCTTGTGCTCAGC
>JAENWE010000197.1 GCA_016650185.1 Vicinamibacteria bacterium
GACTTCCCCGGTAGACTCGCCGGAGGATGAACACAACCGCCGCCGTTCGCCTCTCCTCCGGATTGGCTCTCGTCATAGGCATAGGCCTTCTGGCTTCTCCCGTTCGAGCTCAGCAGCAAAAGCAGGCTCCCATCACCGGAGATTTTATGGTCCGGCATGAATGGAACGACGGTTTCTTCTCGAAGCCCGACCCCGTGCCGGCGAGTCGAACTCGATTCCAGTTCCGTCCGCGCTTCGAGGTGGAAACCCGGACCCTGCTCATGGGCCTGGGCGCCGACGTCAACTACTCGAGGGACAATAACCTCAAGCCCAAGGACATTACCCCGCCCCTCGCGTTGATCCGCGACAACTACGACTCGCGGAGCATCCGCCTCGATCTGGCCTACCTCGGAGTGAATCTGTCCTCCGCCATCAAGATCACGGGCGGTCGAATGATCATGCCCCTGAGACTCACTGAAATGATCTGGGACAAGGATCTGCGCATCCAGGGAGGCTCGGTGGTGTGGACCCTGCACCAGGGGACCACGAGCGAGCCGACGGCCAGGATCGCCGGCATCTATTCGCGGGGCAGCCACGTCTTCGTGGATTCGGCCGATCCAAAGGGATCGAGTCTCGGCGAGGGGGTGACCCTCAAGGGGGGCTCACTGGATCTCGGCTTCGGCTCCTCGAAACGAGTGGGTGTGGTCGGCAGTTACCTGGTCTTCAACAAGCTCGACCATCTCGAACGAATGATCCGGCGCCAGAACACCCGTGTCGACGGCTTGCTCACCCGCGAATACGAAGTGATCGACGTGACCTTGCGCTTCCGCACCGACTCTCCGTTTCCGATTCAGGTCGCGCTGGATGGGGCCAGGAACCGGAAGGCCCAGGACCAGAAAGACGGCTTCTGGGCTGCCCTGGTCCTCGGGTCCTTGCAGGACATGCGATTCAGGGGCGAGTACACCTACGCCAAGGTGGACCGCGACGTCACCGTGGCCGCCTACGCCGGCGACGACTTCTTCTGGGGCACCGGCTGGCTCGGGCATCGCGCAGAAATCGCGTTCGCCCAATCGCCCAAATCATCGTTCCACGTGATCGGCCAGATACAGCGGTTCAAGGATTCGAGCAACGTGGAAGAGCGAACGAACTGGATGAAACGTCTCAGAGTCGAGGCGCGGCGGACGTTTTAGGAGGCCGGGAGTCGGGCCGCTTCGATCCGGCCGAACCCTACCGGGCGATCCCCAAAAGGTCCGACAGCCCTTCGGGCTCGCTGTCGAACTGAATGCCGGTCTGGAAGGACAGTCCCTCGAGGCGCGTCCACATGACCGTGCCGACGCCGTCGACGGTGAGTACCGGCTCATCGGCCATTCGAAACTCGACCCGGACCGAAACCTTCCTCTCGCGGGGCAGATCCTCACCGGTGCGCAGACGACAACCGAGCCGGGAAAGGTCCATCGCGGTGGCGGGACGCCATTCACCGGGCACTGCGGCATAGGAAACGCTGAGGCGGCAGGCGATCCGGGCGGTAATCCGGCGGTTCGGCCGCTTGACCGAACCGGTGGTGGTAGGCCTAGGGGTGCCCTGGGTCGCTCGATTCAACGCCATAGTTCTCTTGGATGACCGGTAATCTGGAAAAGGGGGAGCCGCTACTCTAGCCCAAGAGACGTCGCAGGGTGGAGACATTCCTCCTGATCATTCGCGTTCTCGCGTTCGACGCCGTCGCGGCCCCTGCCCTGGAAATTTGACACGCCGCCTTAAGGTCACACCCTCGGAAAGCGGTAAAGTACGCGGCTGCTTCATGACACGTCGCGTTCTCCGTAACCTCGGCGCCTTCGGGCTCGCTGTCCTCCTTCCTGGCTGCGGCGGGGGCAATGCCTCAGGACCGTCGCCGATTCCCACGGTCCAGCCAACCCAAACCGTGACCGTGATCGCGTTCCTCGACGAGAATGAGAACGGCAGTTTTGATCTCTCGGAGGGGACGCGGATACCCAACATCGAGGTAGTGCTGGGCGGGGTCAAGGCGCGTACCACGGCCTCAACCGGTCAAGCCACGGTCCAATCTCCGCAGGGAACACAGACCCTGGAGGTCACCGCGTCCAGCCTTCCCCCGTTCTATCGGCCTCCCGCGAGCAGAACGATCACGGTCTCCTCAAACGCACCGGTGATGGTGCCGATCACCCTTCCCCGCGGTTCGAATCGCGCAAACGTCTACATGGCGTTCGGCGACAGCATCACCAACGGGGAGCCCGAAGTCGGAGATGGCGATGGGTACCGGAGGATGCTGGAGTCCATGCTTCGAGCCCACTTCGGGTCAGCGGCGGTCGCCAGAGAGGGCTTCGACGGGACTCAGTCGGACTTTGGCGCGGCGCAGATCGGGTCCAGCCTGGCCCGGGTTCAACCCTCCTTCACCCTGATCCTCTACGGAACGAACGATTGGAACGACTCGGCCTGCCGGCAGCTTCCGTGCTTTACAACCTCGAGTCTGAGAGCCATTGTTCAGCAGGTGAACCGCTTCAAGAGCCACGCCTTTCTCGCCACCATCACTCCCAGCAATACCGGTTTCGACAATCGGGCGCCGGCATCTCGAAACGACTGGATAGCCGCCCAAAATGCCCTCATCAAGCAGGTCGCCGACGACGAAGGCGCGGTCCTGGTCGACCTGAACGCCGCCTTCCTGAAGACCGGCGCGCCCCTTTCTTCCTTACTGGTCGATCACGTTCATCCGTCCGCGACCGGCTACCAGATCATGGCCCAGACCTGGTTCGACGCCATCACGCACGAGTACACCAAGATCCTCGCTGAGTACGACTAGCAGCTAGCCCCAGCTAGCCCAGGGCTAGGGCCGGCAGGAGGCTCCGCGGCACTTGCTCAAGGCCGCTACTCGCGCGCTCAGCCGGGAGATCGTCGAGGACGACGCGCTACGCGAGAGATTCTCGAGTTGAAGGGGGTCGGCGCGCAGATCGTAATATTCGATCTCTCCGTTCTCATACTCCACGTACAACTCCGTCTGCGTCCTCACCCCGTAGTAACCAGGTATTCGAATGGGCAGGCCGGCCCCTCCGGGATGTTCGACCAGAATCTCTTGACGCCAGGCCGAGAGCGGAGGCGCGGACGAGGCCAGGAGCGGCGCCAAAGACATCCCATCCACTGACCCTGGAATCGGAGCCCCTCCCAGACTGAGGAAGGTGGGAACCAGATCCACCAGACCCGCCAGGTGGTCTACGGCGCGGCCCGCGGGCACGTCGGGACCACGCACGTAGAGCGGCATTCGGATGGACTCCTCAAACGCGGTGTTCTTTCCTCCCCGCAGGCGGTGCTCACCCCGATGGAGACCGTTGTCGGAGGTGAAGAACACGTAGGTGTTGGAGGTCTCGCCCAACTGATCGAGGGTCTGGAACAGAGCGTCCATGGCCTCTTGAACCGCGAGCAAGGCCTGGAGCGAGCCGCGATAGTCCTCGTCAATCCCGGCGATGGTGGCCGCGTCCATCAGCGGAGACTGGCTTTGAAGCCAGAGGGGCTTGTCGGAGATGTCGGCTTCGTTGAAGGAGGGTCCGCGGGGCGCGGTCGCTCCCGGAAAAGCGTTCCGGTGCCTGGCCGCGGGAGCGGTGGGGGTGTGGGGAGCGCCGAGACTCAGAAACGCGAAAAAGGGCTGAGCATCGTTGTTTTCCGCGGCGCGAATGAACGACTGCATGCGTTCGGACAGGACATCGGTCTGGTAGCCGTTATTGCCGGAACTGTAAATCCGGAGCACGCCATTTTCGTTGAGGGTGTAGTCATCGTTGCTCGCCACCCTATCGGACATGACCACACGCCAGTCATCCCACCCGGGAGGAACGATGGTCTCCCCCGGGGCGCCGGTGGGATAGTCGTTTTGGTACTTCCCAAAGATCCCGGTCTTGTAACCCGCCGCCTTCAGCCAGGGCCCGATGTTGTTGCCATCGAACCCACCCGCCACCCAGCCCGGATAGCCGCTGTCGTTCCCCACGTTTCCGAGCACGCCCGTGTTGTGGGTGAACTCACCGGCAAGGATGTTGGCTCTCGAGGGCCCGCACAGCGGAGTGGTCGCGAAGGCGTTGGTGAACCGGATGCCCCGATCGATGAACGTCGACCGAAACCCCGCGAAGTTCGAAACCATCGCGTCTTCGCCATCGTCCAGCAGGACGAGAATGATGTTGGGTTTGGCCGCGGTGGCCGGCAAACTGGGCGTGGTCGCCGGAGTCGGGGTGGACGGTCCGGCCAGCCCGGAACCTCCGCAGCCTGCTCCCAAAACGGCAAGGATGAGGGGGCAAACGCCTGTCTTGTTCCAATTCACCAAGGAGATCGTAACGCATCCACGCGGCTCACGACGCGCGCGATGACGACGGTTAGAGCCTGAAGCCGGGACCGGAAGGGGTGAGGCCGGCTTCGCTCAAGGCCTTGGCCAACGCTCCGGCGTTGAGGGGCGAGGACACGCCTTCGTGGCCGATGATTCGGAGCGCCCTCCGGCGCATCCAGCGAACGATGGCCTGAGCGCTCAATCTGGCGCGGCGATCTCCGTCCGATCCGGCGTCCCCTTGGTGAACCTGCACGCGGGCTCCGTCGGCGAACAGAAGAGCGGTGAGTTCGCCGTCGGCGATGACCACATGCTGTCGCGCGCGTCGCTCGCCCTTGCCGTCACACCAAGGCGGCCAGGGAAGGGTCATTCCGAAAGGATTCGCAGGGTCGGTGGCGGCGAGGACGGCGGCCCGCGCTTCGGAAAAGCTGGCCTTCAACTCCCTCATCCGGTCGACTGCAAATGGGTCCGCGAACTGCAGAGCGCCCGGGCCCTCGATGAAGTAGCCGCGCCGCAACTGGCCGCGCTCCTCGAGCGCCCTCAGAATCGGATAGACCGCGCCGAAGCCGCCTTCGTTGGCCTCCGCCTGGATCGCCTCACGAGTGAGAACACCGTGTCGCTGCAACCATTGCTCGATGGTGGCGAGACGACTCTCCACCGATTCACCGGGATGAGGCGACAGCATCGAAAACCGTCCCGCCCCGTCGGCCGGGATATCGACCCGCGACCGGTAGCGCCTCATATGCGCGGCCACGAAGCGGCGCCCCGGCGACCGCGCAGGGTCCGTGGTGCGAGCGCGCAGAGCCGCCACCGAATCATTCGTAACTTCCCCATTCCAGAACAGACCCCACAGAGCATCCACGATGTCGGTCGGTCGAACGCCCGCGCAGAACGCGGCGATTTCCGGAAGGAAGAGAGCGCCTTTCAACTGCAGGATCGACCGCACGCGCTGGTGAAGGTCGGTCTTCAGCGGATCCGGCGACGGACGCCCAAGAAGAACCCGATTGGGCGCCAGATAGAGGGCCACCTTGCCATCGCGCAAGCCGAGCGCGCCCCGGCCCTCGAGCACCACCTCGCCCCGCGCCGCCAGCAGGTCGAGATCGAGCGGCCGATAATCGGAAACGCGGCTCGCGAGGATATCGACCTCGAGCGCGGAGGCCGGAAGAGGGCAACCCTGGAGTTGCTCGATCGCGGCGATCAGAGCGCCTCCTGAGTCGTCCGTCGGAGCCTCGACCGAAGCGACGCCGTGCCAGACCGAAAGGAAACGCGCGTAGTCCCGGCTTTCCACGGGTTGGACGCCGCCCCGCGCCCGGAAAAGAGACGCCTTGCGAATCCGTCGCAGCGCGTCCACATCGCACCACTCGGCGCCTCGAGGAGAGGGGGTGAACGGCCCGCGCATCACGCGTCCTTGCTTCTCGATCGACTCGAGTTCGGCGAGCGCGTGCGGCGCGCTCAGGCCGAAGCGTGACGACAGATCGAAGGTCGTGAACGGCCCGCGGGTGCGGACGAAGCGCTCGACCAGAACCGCGAGACCGTCCTCGGTTTTCTCCAGAAAGACCCCGGGGATGTGGTTCGGCAAAGGAATGGCGAGGCCATCGCGATACAACGCGGCATCCTCGACCGCGATTCATCGCGTCTCCCCCGCGATCTCCACCTCGACGATCCGGTTCTCTCGAAGCAGCGTCTCCGCGAAAGCGGCGGTTTGCGCGTCTGCCGCGCGGGCCGCGATTTCGGCCGGCGACAGATCGCCCAATCGGACCAGGGTGTCGTGAAGTCCGTCCGCGCTTCGAATGCGACGGGTGGGGGCGAGGGCTTGAAGCTCATCGTGAATTTCGTTGATGGCGGCCGGATCGAGGAGATCCTGAAACGCGGTGTCGCCAAGCAGGGCCTGCAACTGAGTCTCGTCGATCGAGAGGGCGTGGGCGCGGCGTTCGGCAAGAGGCGTGTCCTCTTCATACATCACGGTGGCGACGTAGCCGAAAAGGAGGGCGGTGGCGAAGGGCGACGGCCGCTCCACATCGAGCGTGACCGCCTTGATCTCGCGCTTCTCAATCTGCCGCAGCAGTTCCACGGTGGCCGCGAGGTCGAAGTCTTCCGTAAGGCATTCGCGATAAGCCTCGAGAATCAGGGGAAACGACGGGAAACGCGAAGCGACCGAGAGGAGGGCATGAGCCTTCTGGCGCTGCGCCCAAAGAGGCGAGCGCGAACCCGGCCGGCGGCGCGGCAGGAGCAGGCTGCGACCAGCCGCTTCGCGAAATCGAGCCGCGAACAGAGTCGAATCAGACAGCTCTTCGCGCACCAGCCGCTCCAGGTCGCGGGAGGCCGGAAGCAGGTCGAGCAGAGTCGGGATCTCCTCCCGGTCGGGAAGTCGCAGGATGATGCCTTCATCGCTCACCACGATCTCGACCTCATGGAGACCCTGGCTTTTCAGCTTGCCCACGATGGCGAGGGCCAGGGGCTGATGCACCCGGCCGCCAAAGCACGAGAGGATGCACAATCGCGGATCGCCGACTTCGTCACGCATCCGCTCGAGCACCAGCGTCTGATCGGTGGGCACCACGGAGGCGCCCTTCTGGTCGAACACATAGGCGGTGAGATTGTCCGCAGCGCTCGGATCCAGCGCGTACGATTCGGCCAGGAGCGCGGCCCCCGGTTTGCGGCCGAGGGTCAGGAGCTTGCGCGAGAGGGCCCCGATTCGCTTCGCGTTCTCCACCGGGCGCGGCGGCCGATCCGCCTTCCAAAACGGCATCCGACCGCGCAGACCCGGGGCCGGAGTGACCATGACCCGATCGCGCCGGATGTCATCGATGCGCCAGGACGACGCGCCGAGCATGACGATGTCGCCGACCCGGCTCTCGAACACCATCTCCTCATCCAGCTCGCCCACCCGGCGAGAGGGGCCGCGGCGCGAATCGTCCACCGGATCGCTCCCGCCCAGATACACGCCGAACAGGCCCCGGTCCGGGATCGTGCCCGCGTTCGCGTACAGCATCATCCGGACTCCCGGGCGCGCGCGCAGTTCGCCGGTATCGCGATTCCATACGATGCGCGGCCGCAGCTCGCGGAACTCATGAGAGGGGTAACGACCGGCAAGCATGTTCAGGACCCCTTCGAAGACCGGACGCGGCAAAGCCGAAAAGGACGCGGCGCTTCGAACGAAGTTGAAGACATCGTCGATGTGCATCTCGCCGGTCACGAGAATGGAGAGGATGTGCTGGGCCAGCACGTCCAGGGGATTTCGCGGAAGGGTCACGGGTTCGATGTCGCCCCGCTGCAACGCATCGATGGTGGCGGCAGCGGCCAGGAGGTCGCCCCTGAAGGTTGGAAACACCAGAGCCTTGGGCACGCCGCCCAGATGATGGGCGGCTCGTCCCACCCGTTGAGTCGCACTCGCCACCGAGGGAGGCGTCTCGATCTGAATCACCAGATCCACCGCGCCCATGTCGATCCCAAGCTCGAGAGACGATGTGGCGACCACGGCGCGCAGGCTTCCGTCCTTGAGCGCCCCCTCCACGAGTTCACGCTCCTCCTTGGCGAGCGACCCATGGTGCGCGCGGCAAAGCCCCTCACCAGCCAGTTCATTGAGCGCCGTAGCCACTCGCTCGGCCACCCGCCTGGAATTGACGAAGACGATGGTGCCGCGGTGGGCGCGGATCAGTTCAAGCACGCGGGCATGGATGGCCGGCCAGATCGAAGGCGCCGTCTTCGGCGCGGGGCCGGCGGCCGCGGCTTCGTTGGGCGCCGCACCTGGAGCCGCCCCCGCGACCGGCGACTCGATCGTCTCCCTGGGCAACGACGTCATGTCCAGGACGGCCGACTCCACTCTCACGTCGAAGGCCCGCTTCACGGAAGCGTCGATGATCTCAACCTTTCTCCCGCGCGACCCCGAGAGAAAGCGCGCCACCAGGTCGAGAGGCCGCGACGTAGCCGAGAGCCCGATGCGCTGAATCGGCCGGCCCGCAAGTTTCATCACGCGCTCGATCGATAGGGCGAGGTGAGCGCCGCGTTTCGTCCCCACGATGGCGTGGATCTCGTCGAGGATGACGGTATCGACGGTGCGCAGGATCAGGCGCGCGTCAGAGGTCAGGATCAGGAACAGCGACTCGGGCGTGGTGATCAGGATATCGGGCGGGTGGCGCCGCATCTTCTGGCGCTCGGAGGGGGGCGTGTCGCCGGAACGCACCGCCACGCGGGGCACGCGAAAGACATCGCCGCGGTCTCTGGCCAGATCACAGATCCCGGCCAGAGGCTCCTGGAGATTGCGCTCCACATCCTTGGCGAGCGCCTTCACGGGCGATATGTAGAGGATGCGCACGCCGCCTTCGGGCGGAGAGGCCTTCCGGCCCCGGCCGGTTGCCGGGACGGCAGCCGCAGGAGGGACGGAACCGTCGAACACCATCCGATCGATGGCGCAGAGGAACGCGGCAAGCGTTTTCCCCGAGCCCGTGGGCGCGGCGATGAGGGTCGACTCGCCCGCCATGATGTGGGGCCACGCCGATTTTTGCGAGGGGGAGGGAGTTTCGAAGCGACCCGCGAACCAGTCGCGGGTCGCCCGATGAAAGGCGGAGAGAGCGCCCCTCGGTTTCGGATCGCCGGTGTCGCCTACAATGCGCCGCACTTGAAGAGTGTACAAAGTCCGAAGCCCGCGCGAGGTCCGTTTTGACCTTCGGCCACATTTCACCGCTCGGCTGGGCCTTCGTCGTATTCGTCACGGTGATCGTCCCCTGGGCCGTGCTCCGGAACCGGGAGAGCGCCCTCCTCATGGCTTCGATCCCCCTGGACCGCCGGTTCTACGCGATGCTGATGCCCCAACTCTTCCTGGGCTCGCTCGCGACCCTGACCTGCTTCTTCGAGGGAATTGAACTCTTCCCGCCCCGCGCCCCTTCGGCCTCCAGTTGGTTCGCCGGGACCATCTTCCTCTTCGCCGCGCTGGCCGTGGTCAGACCGCACTGGCGACGCTCCATCGAAGAACGAGAACCGACCTGGCGCCTGTTCGCGCCCACGAATCGGCGAGAGCGTTTTATGTGGGTGATTCTGTCGCTCTCCGCGGGAATCGGCGAGGAACTGGTATGGCGCGGCGCCTTGCCCGCGCTCTTGGCGACTCTTTCGGGGAGCCTCATCCCGGCCATCGTGTTGAGCGTTGTCTCCTTCGCCCTGGCCCACGCCATTCAAGGCCTGCGCAGCGTCCTCGCCATCGGCACCATCGCCGTCGCGTTCCACGCGGTGATGTTCATCTCCGGCTCCTTGTATGTGGGGATGGTCGTGCACTTCGTGTACGACGTCATCGCCGGTCTCACTTATGCGAAGTTCGCCCGGGATCTCGGCCTGCTCGCCCCGGAAGATCGGTGGATTCGTGAATCCGTCGGGTGATCGTCCTCCTGAAGACAGCCATCGACACGCTCGACGCGGGGCGTCAGCGAACTCTCCGTCCGGCGCGGGCGTGATGCTTGCAGTCCGTGGTGAAAGTCCGCCGTTGCACCGAGACGAGCGAGGCGCCCGTCTGGCAAGGCGACGAGCAACGCAGTCCAGGCGGGATGCAGCGTTCGCCGAATGCAGGCCGACTTTCACCACGGGCTGCTAGCCCTGGGCTAGGCCTCCTGGGCGGACTCGTCGTGGCGATGACCCCATTGGGCGAGGCGTCGTCTGCGCCAGCCAGGCACGTCCAACAGGATCTCTGACTCGGCCACGAGGCGCAGCCGGAACCGAGTTCGCGGCTCATCTCTGACCACGACTCGGTCGATGGAGCGCGACTATCATCGGACCGCGGAGACTCCCCCGCCGGAAATCGAGGACTCTCATGGTTGAACTGCGCGAACCCCTTGAACAACTGATCCACTCGCCCAGGCAGTTCACGGCCGGCACCACGTTCCCTCGCGCGAACGAAATCCGGCTGTACGACACCACCCTCCGGGATGGGGAGCAGACGCCGGGGGTCGCGTTCAGCCCTGAGCAGAAATTCGAACTGGCCTGTATGCTTTCGGACGCGGGCGTCCACATGCTGGATGTCGGTTTTCCGTCGGCCGCGCCGTCCGAGCGTCAGTCCCTGAAGTACATCCTCGACGCCAAGAAATCGGGCCGGATCACCAGCGAGATCGTGGTGATGTGCCGGTCGAATTCGCGAGACATCGACGCCACCCTCGACGCTCTGGCCGAAATGGGGGCGAAACCCTCCGACTGCTCTTTTTTCATCTTCACCTCGGGCTCCGACCTGCACCTCAAGTACAAGATCGGCAGGACCCTGCTTGGCCTGGAGGGCCGAAAGGCCGAGGAGTGGCTGGATCTTCCGGTGTCGTTCTATCGTGAAGCGAACATCAGGATGTCGACCAAGGCGATCGCCCACGCCCGCAGTCGCGGGGTTGAGGTGGTCGAGTTTGGCGGCGAGGACGGCTCCCGCGCGGATGTCGACTATCTGATCGAGCTGGCCGGAGCCTGCTACGAGGCGGGCGGCGCCCGTTACGCATATCCGGACACCGTGGGCTTCTTCGCGCCCGAAGGCGTCGACTACTACATCCCGAGGATCGTCGCCGCTTTCCCAAAAAAGCCCCTGGTCATCCACTTTCACAACGACTTCGGACTCGCCGCCTACAATACCGTGCGCGCCCTGCATCACGGCGCCACCATTCCCACGGTCACGGTCAACGGCATCGGTGAGCGCGCGGGCAATGCCCCGCTCCACACCACCGTCATGATCTTGAAGGAGCTCTATGGCGTCACCATTCCCGGCTTCCGCTACGACATGCTCGGACAGCTTCGCCTGAAAGTGGAGCAAATGAGCGGCCTGCCCGTCGCCGCCGCCGAGCCGATCATCGGACACAATGTCTTCACCCACGAAACCGGGATTCACACCGCGGGAATCACCATCCATCCCGCGATCTATCAGGTGATCGAGCCTGACTCGGTGGGCGGCCATCTGCGATTCCTCTTCGGCAAGCACTCGGGCACGGTGGCGGTGGAGGCCGTGCTGAAGAAACATGAAGAGACGCTTCATGGAGCGGGCGTCGACATCAATGCCAAGCTCGTGCAGACCCTCCTCCGCCTGATCAAGGACATCCGCGAGCGTCGAGCCGCGAAGAGCGACCATGCCGACGAGATCCGCGCCTACTATCAGAACCTCAACCATCTCGGACTCACAGAACATGATCTCGTCTCCTACGCCCTGGTGCTCGGCCCCGAACTAAAGTAATCGCCGAGGGGTCCAAGGAGAAAAGGGAGGCCGATGCAGGCAACCGCCGCGCAGCGATCGAGAATTCCGGCTATCGCCCGCGGGCTTTGGATCATGTCACTGGTCCTTTCCGCTCTCTTTCTGGCCGCGCCCTTTCTCCCCGGGGTCAAAGCCTCGCCGGCTTTGGGGGCGGCCTATGTCCTGATCACCGCGACCGCCCTGCTGGTGAGCTTGCTGGTGGTGCCGCTGCCCAGATCCCCTTGGGTCGCGCGCGCGGCGCAACATCTTCTGGTGGCGCTGCTGATCTGCCTCGGCATCACCATCCTGCCTCCGATGGTCCCGCCCTGGCTGCCTCTGGCGGTTCTGGTGATCTTTGCCGCCAGCTCGGAAACCCTGGGTTGGACGACCGGTCTCGGCGCCGTCGCCGGTCTGCTCTTGGCCGGGGCGACGGCCGCGGAGACACCCATGGCGTATCTATCGCCGGTGGTGGGGCTTGGCGGCGCGGGGATCGCGTCCGGAGTCGCCTTCGCACGCCTGAAGGCCCGCACCGTCGAACTGGGCCGGGCGATCACGAAAATGCGCCAGGGCGCCGACTTTCTGGAGACCGAGATCGACCCCGACAGGACCTTCCGAGGATCGATCCGGCCGTGGGAGGGGCCGACCCTCAAGAAGGTCAGTGAAGAGGCCCGCACCCTGCGCGATCTGGAAAGGTCGGCCCACCTCACCAAGACCCTGGCCCCGTTCCTCGAGCTCGCTCGAGGCATCAACAACGCCCACGCCGCTTTGTTCTTCGATATCGATCATGCGCGCGGCGGGGCGTTTTTGAGAGCCAAGAACGGACCGGACGCGATCTGGGACGAGGCGGTGCTGCCGCTCGACGCCGATCCGGTGGGCTTCGTGCTGGACCGCGGGCGAGCCTTCTACGCCACCGACTTCCGGTCGCTGCTCTGGTCGCTTCCCTACTACAAGACCCAGATGCGGATCGGCACCCTCCTGGC